>JAKSBV010000432.1 GCA_022360955.1 Bacillota bacterium | reverse complement strand
TTTTATCTGGCATCTTTTGAGGATTCTTTTATTATAGGACTATTAACCCATTTTATGATGTTTCAAACTACGATATATTTGATCTAGCTTCACTTGGAGTAATGAAAGGGAGTAATAAAATCTTTAGCCCTGACGGCTACTTAACAAGAGAACAAGCGGCTGTTATAATACGTAATATTGCTATCACTTTAGATCAAGATGTAACAGCAACAGAATCACATTTTGCAGACCAACACAGCATAAGTGAATGGGCTCAGACAGGTATTGACTATGTCGCATCAAAAGGCTTAATGGGTGGTACCGGTAATAATAATTTTTCACCCAAAGCCTATATGGATTATGAACAGTCATATGTTTTACTGTATAGACTATTTACAAAACTAAAATAATATATAATTAGCTTACAATAGTTATGCAACAGAAGGTGTTCGTATTGCTCTAGAGAAAGGTTTTAGAAATTATAAATTTAAAAAAGTGGAAGCGGGAACATATATGGAAAATATTGGGCTGCAAAGAGTGTTAGAGAAAAATGGATTTGTTCTAACCGGAAGAATTGAAGAGTATATAGAGATAAATGGTAAATGGATAGATAGTCTCATATTTGTAAAAATGGATAATAGTAATTGAAAGAGTACTATACGGTATACCTGCAAATGAAGCAGGGGGACGGGCTTATTGCTTCTTCTTCAAAGCGATAAGTCTGTCCCTCTTGCCTTGAAGCAGGCTTGTTCGAATTTCATAATTGACTATTATTTTTCAAAATGGTAGAATACCAGTATAAAAGATTCTTATAGTAAAGGGGATAAAAAAATGTTTTGTAAAAATTGTGGGGGGCAAATAAATGAGCAGGCATCGGTGTGTACCCAATGCGGCTTTGCGAAAGGGGCCGGCAGTGTCTATTGTCCCAGTTGCGGAGAAACTACAAATGAAGGTGCACAAGTCTGTGTGAAATGCGGTACCACGCTTCACTCTGCCAATGAGCAAAAATCCAAGATTGCAGCAGGACTGCTTGGCATATTCCTGGGCGGCTTTGGGGTGCACAGGTTTTATCTGGGTTATATCGGTCTGGGTATTGCACAAATTGTTGTAACGCTGATTACTTGCGGTATAGGTTCTTTATGGGGATTTATTGAAGGGATCCTTATTCTGACCGGAAATATGAACCAAGATGCCGAAGGACGTCCTTTAAAGGAATAAAATGCGTCGTTTTTTTACGAGTAAAATTTTTATGTATATAAGGCTTTGTATTTATATAGGAATATTGATGCTTTTAATTGTTTTGCCGGTTGCATTTGTGGAAGGCAGGAGTTTTTGCATTTTTTATAATTTATTGCATATAAAATGTCCCGGCTGCGGCATGACAAGAGCTTTTTTTAATATCAGTCACGGCAATGTGGCTAAAGCTATGGAATATAATTGGTTTGTCATTGTCATCTTTCCTATTTTTGTGCTCGTTACAATGAATGATGCAATCATCATCATAAGAAGACTGTTGTTCGGAATGAAATTTGATGTCGATAGTGGGGGAAATTTGAGTATTTTTGAGAAAATCTTATTTCGCATTTATTCATACCCTGAACAGAGTTGACTCACGTCAATTGTTATTTTTACCGGGAAACGCGATGTTTCCTTTTTTGCCGTGTAGGATAACCAACTGCAACCTGAAAATACGTTTGCACAAACAACGATGATTGTGTAAATATAAATGCCGTTTTAAAGGTGGGCATCTATAAAATGCCCTAAATAAAACCTATGTATAAGGTTTATCATCAAATATATGGATCGTCTAAGTGAAATGATGATGTGTTTTTATTTTCAGCTTAGAAAAGTGAAGGAATGCATGAAAATATTAATTTAACGCATTGTACAAGTGAAATGGCATGGAAAGAACATTCTCTTAACCTTGGAGCTTCAGTTCTTGGAATGCTATTGAACTTGTTACAGCAGGTTAATTGAGAGAGATGAGGGACGGTTGGATAGAAGGGACCGTCCCGCTCATTTTATTAAAGAATAACAGTAAGAGAAAAAGGAATAAAAATGTTGGAGGTTGTGTGTATGAGTGATAGCGGAAAAATGGAAATTAAAGCAATTTTAGAACTTTCCCCAAACGAAGAATTATATAAATTAATCGATTTTTTAAATAAGAATTTAAAGCAAAAGGATTTGGTCTTCGGTTTGGCTCAAAAAGACGGTCATATGGTAGTAACAATTTATGAGACATAGATATAGTGAAGAGTTTGTAGCTTGGAGTGGGGAGAAGGATTCTTTTGATAAGAGGAGGAAGATGCGATGGGAGACAAGAAGCAAGGCTTAATTTCCAAGATTGAGTCTTCAATGACGGAATTTAGCAAGGGTCAAAAGCTGATCGCCAATTACATACTTAATCATTATGACAAAGCGGCCTTTATGACGGCAGCGCGGCTAGGGAAAGTAGTGGGTGTGAGTGAATCGACGGTGGTGCGGTTTGCATCGGAGTTAGGATACGATGGCTATCCTAAATTGCAAAAGGCTTTACAGGAATTAATCAAAACAAAGCTGACGGCCGTACAAAGAATGGAGGTTGCTTCCAGCCAAATCGGAGACCATGATGTTTTATCGGCGGTATTGCACTCGGATATGGATAAAATTCGGATTACGCTTGAAGAAATCGATAAACAGAAATTTGAAAGCATTATACAAACTATCCTAAACGCAAGAAAGATTTATATATTAGGGGTAAGAAGTTCTGCACCCCTTGCCAGCTTTTTAGGATTTTACTTTAATCTTATTTTTGAAAATGTACGCTTGGTGCATACTACAAGTGTGAGTGAAATGTTTGAACAAATTTTGAGAGTGGGTCCTGGGGATGTAGTGATCGGCATTAGTTTTCCCAGATACTCAAAGCGTACGATCAAGGCGCTCCAGTATGCCAATAGGCAGGGGAGCGAAGTGGTGGCGATTACCGATAGCCTTTTATCACCCCTTACGGATTATGCGACCCATACGATTATTGCACGAAGTGAAATGACATCCTTTGTAGATTCCTTGGTTGCACCGTTAAGCGTGATCAATGCACTGATCGTGGCATTGGGGATGAGAAAAAAAGGGGACATATATAAAACATTTGAAAAGCTGGAACACATCTGGGATCAATACCAAGTGTACGAAAAGCATGATACGGAAGACAGTAATCGGGAAGTTTAGAGGTGAAAGGGTTGACCGACGCAAAAAAGCTTATTGTCATCGGCGGTGGTCCGGCCGGAATGATGGCCGCGGGTACTGCTGCAAGCAGAGGGTTAGAAGTCATATTAGTTGAAAAAAATAAAAAAGTGGGTAAGAAATTGTTTATCACCGGCAAGGGTCGATGTAATATTACCAATTCCATCGACGTGGAAGGCCTTATTCGAAATGTGCCGGTAAACGGAAATTTTTTGTACAGCGCTTTTTATACCTTTACCAATGATGACGTCATCAATTTTTTTGAAAACTTGGGTGTTAAGGTAAAAGAAGAACGAGGCGGGAGAATTTTTCCCCAATCGGATCAGGCTGCCGATGTTGTCAATGCCCTTGAGAGATATATGGCTGGTAACAACGTAAAAATACTTCACGGCACCGTAGCAAAAATACTTACGGCAAATCAGAAAGTGACAGGTGTCCGGCTTAAAGACGGACGTACATTGAGCTGCGAAAGCGTAGTCATTGCAACCGGGGGCAAGTCCTACCCGGGGACCGGTGCTACGGGAGACGGCTATACCTTTGCCCGACATTTGGGGCATACCGTTACGTCCCTAAATCCGTCCCTTGTTCCCCTTGAAGTCCAAGAAGAATGGGTAAAAGCCTTACAGGGCCTTTCGCTGAAAAATATTGCCATTACTGTTTTGAATGATAAAGACAAAAAGATTTATACTGATTTTGGTGAAATGTTATTTACGCATTTTGGTGTGTCGGGACCGGTGATACTAAGTGCCAGTTCCCATATGAGAGATATGAAAAAACAAAGCTATCGTGTCATCATTGACCTTAAGCCGGCGCTTTCGGAAGAACAGCTGGACAAAAGAATCCAAAGGGATTTTGAAAAATATGCCCGCAAACATTATATCAATGCGTTGGATGATTTGCTGCCTAAGAAGCTTGTCCCTGTGATCGCGGAGTTGTCTCAGATACCTAAAGACAAACCAGTTCACCAGATAACAAAGCAAGAAAGAAAAACTGTAGTTGTTTTGATGAAAAATTTATTATTACACATCCGCCGTTTTAGGCCGCTCGCGGAAGCTATTATTACCTCCGGCGGTGTTCACACGGACGAAATAAATCCCGGTACGATGGAATCCAAAATAATCAATGGCTTATTTTTTGCCGGAGAAGTTATCGACGTAGATGCATATACGGGGGGCTTTAATTTGCAAATTGCATTTTCTACAGGATATATTGCGGGATATCATGTTTGAATGACGGTGAATTGAGTATTTTTTCCTTTTTTGGCGCATAATATACTAGTGATGTGCATAGTTTATAGTTTGATATTTACCATGAACTATGAACGAAATATTATGCCGGCATGGAGGAGATTAAATGCTGTTAGATAAAATGAAAAATTTTTTCAATCGAGTTGCGTATATAAACATTATGAATCCCTATACGGAGGGCTTACTGGTCACCATTATATTGTGCTGTGTCGTTTTGCTTGTCATTTCGCAAATAGGACTTACCCATGAAACGACGAGGGCTTTTTTTACCGATATAGAGTACTATGAAGGCGTGGATATTAATGACATCGAAGCAGTATTTCGTGACGGAGAGATTGCGCTACAGCTTATCGGTATTGAGCCGACAGAAGATATAAAAGTGCTGTTAAATGGTTTTCAAGCCTATGATTTTACCGAACAGACCCTTCGGCTGAAAGTGAGGAATAATTGTTTGGTCGAAGTGGACGGTACAAAGGTAAAAACGCCTTTTAGCGTAAAAATTATAGAGGTGAGTGACAATATTGCTACAAATTGCAAAGATAATGAAATAGAACTGCGCTCCGGTATAGAAGTATTAACCAGAATTTTTTTGAAATAATATTGTAGAGTTGTAACGATTACTATATAATAATGGGTAGTGGGTGGCGGATAGCGGGCAGAGAAACAACGAAACCCATAGAATGAAGAAAACAGGAGCATAAAGCATGAAAGAATTCGGAAGTAAAGAAGTTTGTGCTGCGGCAATAAAACTTTCACTGAGCAGTGACCGGCAGCATGAGAAGAAGTTGCGAGAAAGATATTTGCAGTTAGGGGTGCATACCGCTGCCGTAGATTATGGCGGAGAGTTTATCAACTCTGTGATGAAAATGGTAGAGAGAGCGGTGGTGGCTGCCAAGCGTGAAGGGGTCATTGATGATTCCCATGCGGAGGAAGGCGCGATAGCGGGTGCTATGCGAGAATCGCTATCACAAATTATGACCAAGGCAATCGGGTTGAACGTAGGCGGGAAGATTGGTATTGCAAGATATAAAGAGCATGTTGGTGTGGCAGTGTTTTTCGGGATAGGTCTTTTGCATTTGAATGAAGTGGCTATTGGCCTGGGACATAGAGTGGTATAGTGTACAATATACGGTTAAGCTATTTTATACATATAGATGGAGGAGTTAAGAGTGGGCGTTAGAGCAATACGGGGGGCCATTACAATTGATCACAATACAAAGCAGGAAATTATTTTATATACGAAACAATTATTGCGTGAGATCATGCATGTAAACGGTATCACATCGGAGGATATGATCAGCATATTTTTTACAACCACGAAGGATGTTAATGCTACCTTTCCGGCTGTCGCTGCAAGGGAATTAAAGCTAAACGATATTCCTTTGATGTGTGCCCACGAAATGGAGGTTCCCGGGAGCCTTTCAAAATGTATAAGAGTAATGATGCACGTTAACACAGATAAAACATTGACTGAACTGACACATATTTATTTAAGAGATGCAAAAAAATTAAGACCGGATTTGGCAAAGTAGAGGTTATCAGAACCGTGCACCGTAACTGAAAAATAGATTATGTACTTTCCATAAATAGACCGGGTCCGGATCATGTATTTTTTAAACGTCTTTAGTATTTTCAAGTATGGCGCAGTTTTGCACTTGTTAGTGTAGCGTAAACGGCTAACAAGTTTTTTTACATAAAAAAAAGGATTTTGGATTTTTTTATAGAATAAGTACTATTAGTGCAAAAATGTGGCGGCAGCACCGTTTTCATTTACAGGACCGATTTGACAAGGGAGAACCGGCTTCGGTGAGTAGGCTTTAGGCAGGATTGTTGTCAGCACTAAGGGGGATATATCGAAATATGTCGACAGTAAAAATAGCAATTGACGGACCGGCAGGAGCAGGGAAAAGCACAATCTCGAAGGCAATTGCGGAAACATTGGATTTTATTTATATTGATACCGGAGCCATGTATAGAACCGTTGCCTTAAAGGCAATTACTAACCATATAGATACCAAAGATGCTCAAGCAGTATGTTCGGTATTGGACGATTTGAATATTACTATTCGGTATGATAAAAACGGACAAGTTATTTTTTTGAATGGTAAAGATGTCACAAAAGAGATAAGAACACCGGATGTATCGATTGGGGCTTCCGATGTTGCTGTTATTCCGGAAGTAAGATTAAAACTTGTGCAATTGCAGAGAGAGCTCGCTTCGGACAATAATGTCGTCATGGACGGAAGGGATGTGGGCACCTATGTGCTTCCCGATGCGGATATAAAGATTTTTTTGACTGCTTCCGTTGATGACAGGGCAAAGAGAAGATATGAAGAAATGCTGGAAAAGGGCTGTGAATATAGTTTTAACGAAATAAAAAAAGATATTGAGTACAGGGATCAAAACGATCGCAATAGGGCCTTTGCGCCTTTAAAGATTGCCGAAGATGCTGTTGTATTGGATACTTCCGGCAATGAGCTGCATGAGTCTATTGAAATGATCTTAAAGGTGATAATGGGAAAAATGAACAAAAATGATGAAAAGTAAAAACCCTAACGCCATTTGCGAGATAGCGCACTTTAAACATTAAAAGACAGTTGGATAAAGGCGTTTTAAGAAAATACATTATTCGTTTTGCTTAGTACCCGAAACAACGATGGTTATGCGTTTTGTATTCAAATATCCATTCGATTGTAAAGTGCAATATCTATAACAGGGGGAAATATTATAATGCTTTATTATGTTGTAAAGTATTTGATTTTAGTGATAGCCAAGATAATATTTCGTGTAGAAGTGAACGGGATTGAGCATATTCCGAAAAAAGGACCGTGTATCTTGTGCTTTAGTCATCGGAGTTTGTTGGACCCTCCGGTTCTTGGGGTCTTTATGCCAAGACAATTGGCGTTTATGGCCAAGGAAGAATTATTTCGCATACCTGTATTAGGTTTTTTGATTAGAAAATTAGGTTCTTTTCCTGTTAAAAGAGGCACCGGAGATTTAGGAGCCATTAAAACAGCCATAAGGATTTTAAATAAAGGCAATGCTTTGGCAATGTTCCCGGAAGGCACCAGAGTAAAGGCGGGAGAAGACAAAAAGGCAAAACCGGGTGTTGCGCTTATTGCAACGAAGGCGAAAGTACCCGTTATTCCTATTGGTGCTAATGGTAAATATAAATTGTTTCGCAAGCTAAAAATCAATATTGGAGAGCCCGTTATATTAGAGGAATATTATAACCAAAAGCTTCCGATGGAAAAGCTGCAGGAAATCAGTAATCATATATTGAAGAAAATAAAGATGCTTATGGAGGTTGGGTAGTTGGAAATTATACTTGCAAAGAGCGCTGGTTTCTGTTTTGGTGTTAATCGAGCGATGGATACCGTTTATAAAAATATACGGCAAAACGATTCAAACATCTACACGTTAGGCCCGATTATTCATAATAAGCAGGTAGTTGAGGAACTGCAGTCCAAAGGTGTACAAACGGTGGAGCAGATTGATGAGATAGACCATGACGAAGCTACGAAATTGATTATACGAACCCATGGTATTCCTAAAAGCGTTTATGATGAGATTGAAGCTAAAAACCTTCGGTGTATTGACGCCACTTGTCCCGATGTAAAAAAAATACATCATATTGTGGAAGAATACTACCACAAGGGCTATGGGATTATTATCGTAGGAAATCCGGAACACCCGGAGGTGTTGAGCATCAATGGATGGTGTGACAATACGGCAGCGATTATCAATAGCTTGGAAGATATGGACAGTGAATGTGAATCTTTTGATAAGGTTTGTGTGGTTGCACAAACCACATTTAATAGAGATAAATGGCATCAGATTTCCGCATCGCTTAAGACAAAATACCCACAGATTGAGATTTTTGATACAATTTGCAATGCAACACATTTGAGGCAAACGGAAGCGGAAAAAATAGCGAAACAGGTAGATTTAATGCTGGTCATCGGAGGTATGCACAGTTCTAATACCCAAAAGCTGGCTGAGATTTGCAGCATGTATTGCGAGCATACTTATCATATCGAAACCTTTGAGGAGCTTCCTCAAAACATAAATTATGCAAATAAAAAAATAGGCATTACGGCCGGTGCTTCAACACCGGCGTGGATTATAAAGGAGGTAATTAATAAGATGAGTGAAAAAGAAAAATTACAGGATGACAATACTGAGATGAGTTTTGAAGAGGCATTTGAAAAATCGCTAATAACTTTAAATACAGGTGATATTGTTAAAGGGACCATTATTGGCGTTTCAAATACTGAAGCCTATGTGGATCTTGGATATAAATCTGACGGTGTTGTTACCCTGAATGAATTAGCAGATGATCCTTCAGCCAAAATTGAAGATTTGGTAAAGGTAGGAGATGAAATCGAAGTATTTGTTGTACGTGTCAATGACGGAGAAGGTAATGTATTATTATCCAAAAGGAAATTAGATTTGATGAAAGGATGGGAGACCATTGAAGAGGCCCATCAGAATCAAACTGTTTTAGACGGTAAAGTTATTCAAATTGTCAATGGCGGTGTAATGGTACTGGCAAAAAGCATTCGTGTTTTTGTTCCCGCATCACAGCTCAGTGATAGATATGTACCGGATTTAAATCAATACCTGCACCAAAGTGTATCCTTAAAAATTATAGATTTAAATAAAAGGAAAAGAAGGGTTGTCGGTTCCGTCAAAGTTGTTATTCAAGAAGAAAATGCAGTAAAAATGGAAGCATTTTGGAGTGACATTGAAGTAGGCAAAAAATATTCGGGAACCGTAAAGAAATTAACCAATTTTGGGGCCTTTGTAAATTTAGGTGCTGTTGATGGTCTTATTCACATTTCCGAGCTGTCTTGGATAAAAATCAAACATCCTTCCGAGGTAATAAAAGAAGGAGATATCGCTGAAGTTTATGTGATCGATTTTGATAAAGAAAAAAATAAAATCTCATTAGGCTTTAAAAAAGCGGAAGATAATCCGTGGGAAATTGCAAAATCAAAATTCCATCTGGAGGATGTTGTGACATGTAAAGTGGTCAGATTGGTGCCTTTCGGAGCATTTGCACAAATGATTCCCGGGGTTGACGGCCTTATTCATATCTCACAAATATCCAATAAAAGGATCGGAAAACCGGAAGAGGTTCTGTCTGTCGGACAAGAAGTAGAGGCGAAGATTACCGAACTGGACATCGAAAATCAAAAAATCAGTTTAAGTATTAGAGAGTTATTGCCGCCTGCAGAGCCTGAGGTTAAAGAAGATGCGGCTGAGACAAAAGGGGCGGAAGAGGATGATACGCCTAAGGAATATACCGAAGAGGTTAAAGTGACGATAGGGGATGCAATTAATCAGAAAAAAGATTTAGAAGAATAAGCATAAATCATATGTATAAAATTTGATTTATTGTTAATACTATTCAATGACCTCACTAAATACATTGAGACCCCCTTTACATTAAAAGTGCGAATTTTACAATTCGCGCTTTTTTTTTGAATCATAATATGATAATATATTATTATTGTGCAAATAATGTATATTTATAGTAAAGAGGGTATTATCAATGAAGATAAAAGACTACGAAGATTTTAAAGCAGAAATACTTAAGATGACGGGGATTAATTTGTCGTCTTATAAAGAAAGGCAAATGAAGAGGAGAATAGAGTCTTTAATCAAGAAAAATAACAGCGAAAACTTTGACCACTACATACAGGTTTTAAAATCCGATAGGGCGCTCTTTAATGAATTTATCAATTATTTAACCATTAATGTTTCCGAATTCTATCGTAATCCGGAGCAGTGGGAAGTGCTGGAAAAGGAAGTCATCCCCTTCTTGCTCACCAGAAGTAAAACTTTGAAAGTTTGGAGTGCTGCTTGCTCTACGGGAGAAGAGCCCTATTCACTGGTGATGCTGCTGACAAAGTTCTTTTCTCTTTCCGCAATCGAAATCATTGCAACGGATATTGACAAGGAAGCTTTAGCAAAAGCACAAATCGGACTGTATAATCGTAAAAGCTTAGAGAATCTCCCAAAAGACAAAATATTAAAATTTTTTACAAGCGAAGGGGATTTTTATAAAATAAAGGATGAAGTAAAAAAATGTGTAACGTTTTCCCAGCGCAACTTACTCAAGGATGCTTATCCTTCCGGTTGTGATTTAATTGTATGCAGAAATGTTCTGATTTATTTTACCGAAGAGGCTAAAGTGGATATTTATGATAGGTTTGGGAAATCGCTAAAGCCGGAAGGTGTTTTATTTGTGGGAAGCACTGAACAGATTATCTTGTCCAATCGGTTTCATCTTACGCCGCTTAAGACATTTTTTTATAAGAAGGATGCTGGGGAGGGTATTAATGAATAATTAAGAATGAAGAATGACCGGACTTTAAATTGAATTTACATTTGAACAAAATATCAAGGTGGGACATCCGAGCCGAGGCTCGGATGTCCCATTGTGTTAGCTGCCGTGACTGTTAAATTGCCGTTGCAGCTTGTGATACTCCACTATCAGCTTGTCCAGTTCCCAGCTAAGCTGTAAAACTTGCTTGGGAGGAATAGCGGAATCACTGTAAACTTTTTCTAACTTGGTTTTTAAATCTCTGATTTGAGACTTAATAACCTCAAAGTTTTCATAATACATAGTAACACCCCCTTTCGTCATTTTTCCACATTATATAACAAAACTTAGTAAAAAATGACGTGGATGAAAAAATAGATTTCTCGAAAGAAGGGTGTACAGATTTGAGTTGAAAAAACGGAAAATTTTAATGGCATTTTGCCCATTATTGAAAGGATAGTCATTGTAGCGCTTACACAAAAAAACAGGGTCCCATCAAGGAGAAGATAGACTTGATGCTTGTTGATAAGGGGTAAGCAGTGAAAAGAGGGGACTAGTTTTTGATTTGCTCCTCAAGCAGTTCTATTTGTTTTTTTAATAAGTCAATTTGCAGTTGTAAATATTGATTTTGTTTCTGTTTCTCCTGCTCGTCCTGTTGTAATTGTGCTTGAGCATTTACGGTTAAAATGATTTGTCCTACCGACTCAATAAAGTTCCCTAGTGAATTTTGCTCGTTAAGGTCTAAGTTGTTAGCGATTGCTACCCCTAAAAGGCCCGCTAATATTCCGAAAGTATTTGGGGGTATATCAAAAAATGACATTTGTCATTTCCTCCTACTAAAGATAATAAACAGTAACGTTGGAAATATAATTGCACTCCGGCAACAGGTATTCCAAGGCTAAAAGCAGCTGAGGGCTGAGAGATGAGCGTTGAGAATATTCCCGCCTTGCATCACAGCTCGTTTCTGTTTTATTCTCTGCCTCTATTTAGTCGTTTTCCGCCCTCCGCCCTCCGGTTTGTCCATACGATTGTATTTCTATTTCTAGTATTTGAGATCTATAAATATAGTGCACTTTATCCTAAACATACATATTGAGCAAGCAACGATGATGCTGTTGTCATCTGTTTCAGTATAAATGCAATTTTGAACGCTATAACGTTTACTATATAATTTATTATACTCATATGATTCATATTGTGTGCTTGAAAGCTTATGTCAATTATATATAGATAACGCATACTATATAACACAATAAAAAATTCACATTAAAGTAAGAAGGAAAGTGACTTGGGGACTGAACCATCTGACACACATGGTTTTAGTGTGTCTGGGGGTCTGTACCCATGTCACTTTCCTGAATGGGTCTGTCATTTATTGATGCTCTTATATATAGCTTCATAATATAAACCAGGTTTATGTTCTGGTGGTAATACTTGTGCTGAAACTTACTTATTGATTTCTATATAGTATTAAAAATATAATTGTATAGATAAACCGGAAGTCGGAGGTCAGAATGTGCCCAAACAGGAACGCAAAGTAATCAGCACAAAATGTCGTATGCGGTGAGATATTCTCAACCCTCGACTACTTTTTAGTCTTGGCATACCCGTTGCCGGCGTATTATTATATGTCCAACTTTACAGT
>JAKSBV010000502.1 GCA_022360955.1 Bacillota bacterium | reverse complement strand
ATTAAACCATATATTAAAAAAGTGATAAAATGACTAATATATAAATATATTGATGTCTTACCAAGCAATGTATTGCTATCAATAAATGGACCTGAATTAACAAGTTCTCTAAAACTATCCATATTCATCAAAATATTCAACATAGGGTTAAGCCCAATAAGAATTATATTTTTTGAGTCATAACCAATATATTGGTTATAGATTAATAGAACACTTAACAACATAAAATAGAACGTAAAACTCTTAAATATATTTTTCATTACTTCCCTCCCCACTAAAGATAACCCAGTTTATTTTGCTGCAAAATTATAAAGATAATTTTACTATTTTATACTGATGTCGTCAAGAATTTTTTCGGGGTTAGGGTCAGGCTTCACAATTACACAGTTACAACAATGGAACTGTGTAATTGTGAAGCCTGACCCCTTATTCAATGCTTCTTGAAGAAGTCTACCCTAGGCTCCAAAAATTTAAGCTGATGCTCCTTTGGATCATCCATAAAATCATATATGGTTTCAAAGATCCTATCCCAGTCCCAAAATGCTTCCCCTACATTTAGATATTCAAGGATCATCTCTGTCCCTTCGGGTGCAATCGGATGCATAAGAACCATGGCAGTACGAAGCATATGCACCGTATTCACTAAAACCTGGCGATGGAGATGTGAATCTGCATTGTCTTTTGCCGCTTTCATGTTTTTTACCCAATTTTTATTAATGCTGCGAATATAGGTGTCCATAAGATTCATCAACCTATGAAATTCATATTGATGCATGAATCTTTCAAAGGCAAGAATTGTCTCCCGAGCTTCATGCAAAATTTCATCGCCGACATTGCCTACCGGGATTTTTCCCTTGTAGTATTGTTGTACGGTATAGAAACAAGACCGGGCAACGCGATTAAAAACGTTAGTAAGTAAATTGCCTTCTTTTAATACAGGATCGCCATCTTTTTCCGAGGCTTTAGGATTAAACGGCTTTGGCTTAAAACCAACGCTCCGTATGCCAAGACCCAACCCTAAAAAGTGTACCCTTAACTGTTCGGCCGTATAATAGTCCAGCAGTTCTCTTGCAGTGGGCGGCTTCATTTTGCCGCTGCTGCTGGCTTTTCTGTCTAAAAAAAGCACATGGCTGTTGGCAATAAGATGGGGTAGTTGAAGCTGTCCCTCCAAAGGATAAACGCTTGGTTCTTTATCTTGGGTAGCCATGAACATTGCCATTTCTGCCAGCCCATAAAAATATATATTATCTTCACCAATAAATTGATATATATTCGCATCTAACGAACACCACCAATCTTTCCAGGCATCTTTTCCTTTATTCAATTGCGCAAGATAGGTCTTTGTAAAGGATATCGGCGCCCAAAGAGATTCCGGCCATACCCAGAAAGTGCGATGATCTAACGCCTCAAGGGACGGGGCCGGAACCCCCCATTCTATATTACCGGTTAACCTGAAGGGAACCAATGTTTTACCCGTTCGGAACCGAATGGATTTCTCCGCCAAGCGTAAACGGGCACGATCTCTTTTTTCCAAACTATCAAATATCATCACAAAAGAAGACTTATGATCCTCCTCTTTCAACGTATACCGGGGAAGTTCATCCCGAATCTCATTTAATAAATCCAAGTACTCTTTTTTAACGTAAATAACAGGCGGTTTTAAGAATTCCCGTATGGTTCTTATCAGGGCGGACCGGCAGTTAGGGATTTGCTGCAGATGCTCAACCCACCCTTCCAACAAATCATTAAAATGCTCCAGTTTAAAATACCAATTGGTCACATCTCGCATTTCCGGCTTTTGACCTGAAAGCATACTCTTGGGGCGAATGAGATCGGCCGGCATATATTGATGACCTAACGCACATTCATCAGCATACGCCCTTTCCGAAGCGCAGCCTTCAATAGGACATTGTCCAACCACTTGACGGCCATTTAGCAGCACATCCAAGGTAGTATCATAAAATTGTGAAGTCGTAATTGGCGTGAGGTATCCGTTGGCATAAAGCCTCTGCATAAATGCATTAGAGACTTCCCGGTGAACTTCTGCAGCAGCCCCGAAAGCGGAAGCTGCAAAAAGGTTTAGGTCAATGTTGTAGTCCTGCAATGCCTCTTTTTGACGTTTGTGATTATATTCTACAAAGTCATTAATTGTCCCGTCAAACTCTTCATTATCAACCAGCTGACGATAACTCTCCAAGATTGGAGAACCGTAACAGTCCGTTCCGGAAACAAAAATAACATTTTCTTTGCCAATACGATCACGCAAAAAACGTGCAAAGGTATCTGCGTGAACAAACACTCCTCCTATGTGTCCAAAGTGCAGCTCTTTATTACCATAGGGCATTCCCGCAGTCACCACCGCCCTTTTAGGAAAATTCGGCCTATGAAGTGCGTTGGCACGTTCGGTTATACTATTATTTTCTATGTTTTTGTTCATCTACAATCTTCTCCTTTTTATTCATTTAAGTACTTTCGGGTTTATATATGAAAAAAAGCCCTCACCTCCAAGATTTTCTAAATCTTGAGGACGAAAGCTATCACTCCGTGTTGCCACCTCAGTTCATTAATATGTCACCATATTAATCTCTTCAAGTACGGCACGTTCCATAAACATGCTTATACTCTAGTTCTCTAACGGGAACAACCGGTATAGCATCATTTCATATCAAATAATATAAAAATCCGTATACAGCTCCGAGCCTTGCTTCAATAAGTCATTCTTTGCTCCTTTTCAGTCACCGGAACTCTCTGTAAAAGAATATACTTATCTACTCTTCTCTTCATCGCTTTTAAACATTTATAGTATTGTGCAGTATGGTATCATGGTATTCCATATTTGTCAATATTGTTCTATGTGCTAACTGTATTTGTCTTGTGATAGTTTGCATAAGTGTTACATTGCATTTACATTTTTGTTACTTCACCCTATAATATTTTGATATATGATAGTATATAAAAAGTGAATATTTGGTAAGGAGGGGATTATATATGATAAAAAATAACCATAAATATCTAATTGGCTTAATTGTCATGGTAATTATGTTTATTTCAGCAGTAATAATACGGTATGAAAATATTGAGCCTTCGGCCATGGCTAGCGATATTGAGGTTGAGGGAGTTTTAGAACTCAATAATACCGGTATTAGGAACGATAAAGAATATGTATTGAACATAAAAATGACTAAGAATAAAAACTGTCATATTATCACGTATCCATATATAGATGGTCTTGGGTATATGACTTTTAACGAAGGAGATAAAGAAAATTATTATGTACCCGGTTCTATTGGGAGTGATGGTGTTACAGAACCAATTGGTATCACCGCGTTAAAAAATAACAACATTATTGCGAACGAAACGGATATTAGTTTATATGGTTTTTGGTTTCCGGATGAGGCAGGACAATATAAAGCAAGAATGTATTTCAACAAGTTAGATACCTTTAAAGAAATTAAAAATCCGGTTTTAGTATGTGTTTATACCGAAGAAAAATACGGTAAGCAACTAACATGGTCAAAAATTATACCTATATCCATTCAGTGATTTGCACTTCCGGGGTCAGGCTTCACAATTACACAATTACAACAATGGAACTGTGTAATTGTGAAGCCTGACCCCTTATTTTACAGCTTCATTATGATTGTATCGACACCGGCCGGATTTTTTCCACCGTCTTTATGATCTTTAAATCCGAATTGCATATACAGCTTTCTTGCAGCTTCGCCGGCTTTTACATTAGGCGCAAAAGTCTGCACAAATATAGGCTTTTTAGGATCTAGAGCATTAAGGGCTGCTTTTAATAGTTGATAACCGTATCCTTTGCCTCGGCTTTTCTCTTTCACTGCTAACCAGGATATTTCATTTCCAGCTTTATGAATCGCAACGATTCCTTCGATATCATGATCAGCATTGGCAATACAAAAAGCGGATGCATCAGCTATACAGCCTTTTATGCCTTTCTCAAAATCTTCGCTTCCTACCATTTTACCGAATAATGGTTCCACCTCTTTAGCTAATTCCAACCATGCATCGAAATCTTGATCATTAGCAAGTCTAACCATCGTGGCCTCTCTTTCTACAGTCAGCATTTTAACTGCTTACGTTTTTCCAGACTCAAATATATGCTATTGCCTTAAAAAATTATAATCGTTTTTTTCAATGATTGCAACGTCTCAATAAATAATGATATATTCAAATGCTGTCTCAATATTGTAGAAAATAGCATCGCTATTAAAAACCACTTGCGTCTTTATGTCCGCCTTTTCTGCTATACTATTTTAATGCTAAAAATAGCCAAGAGATCATCCTATTATACCTATCTTTTTTTAGTATAGATCATTACTCTATATCCTGAATATTCATTTTTTCAAGTTCCTTATTCTTTTTATTATTTTTACGACAAATAAAATAAATGGACAATAAAAGTACCGCAGGAATATTATATAAAAGTATAATTGAAGATATGATTGAGATAGTCTGTTCTCTTGGCGCAGAAGGCGGTATAGGAAGACCTAAAACCTTAATAACAGAAAGCACAACAAAAATTGCGGGGAGCATTAAACCCATCCACTTACTTTCTTTTTTTGACAAAACGATTTGCAAAAAAATTGTTCCTGCAAATATCAATATCAATAATAATATTATTCCTATTATTCTCACTTTACTTGTTCTCCTTTTTTATTTTTTTATATTCTGAAATCAATATCTTTGTTGTATCAAAATCTATTTTTTCGTTTAAGGCCAATCTTTTAATCAAAGAGATATATGGTTCGTTGGCAGTATCTTCATTTATTTGTATTTTTTGTATCAATCTATCTAATCTAAGTCTTACGGTAGGATAAGTCACATGATATTGTTTTGCTACTTGTTTTAACGAACCGGACGCAAGAAGAAATTTTTTTATAAAAATAACATCTTCATCATCTAAATGAACCATCCATTCAGGTACAACTTCTATTGGCATAATACACCTACTTTCCAATTCAGTATTTTATTTTTAACTTTATTTAGTATAACATTTAATTTTATTAAAGTCAATACAATACTATTTATTTAATTATATTGAACCATACGCTAAAGATAACGTATTGTAACCTATCCATCTCCTTGAAATATAAGGGTTACCGAAGAAAATAGGAAACTTTCAAAAATCCAGCGTATTGACATTATCACATATTTTATATAATATAGTAAACAATAAGTAAAACGCGATGAAAAGAAGAGTAGGCTTTCAATGTCTTTTACAGAGAACTCCGGTTGCTGAGAAGGAGCAGAGAATAGATAGCTGAAAATGGTCTTTGAGCAGCACACCGAATCTTTTTATAGATTAGGCTGTGACGGGTGCACCCGTTATAGTGCTAGAGTATAAACATGGTCCATTTACTGTGTCGTACTTGATGAGGTCAATATCGCGAGATATTGGCAAACTGGGGTGGTACCACGAAATATAAACTCTCGTCCCTAAGACTATAGTCTTGGAGGTGAGAGTTTTTTTGATGCGTAAATATTAAAAAATAATCATATTAATGGAAACGAAAGGAATGGTTACGTATGAACATTTTGATTGGCGGTGCATGGCCCTATGCAAACGGCTCGCTGCACATCGGTCATATTGCAGCACTTTTACCCGGTGACATCCTCGCAAGATATTTTAGACTTAAAGGTGAAAATGTCTGCTATGTTTCCGGCAGTGATTGTCACGGTACCCCTATCCAAATCAGGGCAAAAGAAGAAGGGACAAAACCGGAGAAGATTGCAGAACGGCACCATAAAGAATTTAAAGAAAATTTTAATAAGCTTGGCTTCTCCTATGATATTTATCACACTACCCAAGATCAATACCATAAGGATTTTGTACAAGGTTTTTTTACAAAGCTTTGGAAAAGCGGATACGTTTATAGAAAATTGACCAATCAAACCTATTGTGAAAGCTGTTGTCAATTTTTACCCGACCGTTTTGTGACGGGGCTGTGTCCGAACTGCGGGAAATGTGCCCGTGGGGACCAATGTGACGCTTGCGGCAGCCTTATCGAGCCGGAAAAGCTAAAGGACATTAAGTGTGATCTTTGCGGCCGCACACCTGTCTTTAAGCAAACGGGACATTTGTATATGGCTCTTTCAAAGTTTCAGCATTTTCTAACCGATTATATCTCCGGCGCTCAAAACTGGCGGGAAAATGCCGTAAATCTGTCACAAAGATACATTTCCGAAGGCCTTAAGGACCGTGCCTTGACAAGAGATCTCGAATGGGGTATTGATGTTCCTTTATCGGGCTTTGAAGAAAAGAAAATATATGTTTGGATTGAAGCAGTGCTTGGCTATCTGTCTGCAAGCAAAAAATGGCTTGCAGAATCGGGAGGAAACTGGGATGATTTTTGGAGTGAAAACGCCGTGCACTACTATGTTCACGGCAAAGACAATATCCCATTCCATACGATTATACTTCCTGCATTGCTTCAAGCGGCCAGCGGACTCCATCTCCCCGATAGAATCATTGCCAGTGAACATGTGACACTGGAAGGCAAAAAAATATCTACCAGTAATCATTGGGGTGTATGGATTCCCTATCTTCTGGAGCATTATCATGCCGATTCGATAAGATACTTCTTTATTATCAACGGACCGGAAAAAAGGGATATGGACTTTTCATGGCGAGAATTTATCAATAGCCATAACGGCGAGCTCCTCGGAGCGTTCGGTAATTTTGTGAACAGGACCTTTGTATTTATACAAAAATACTTTGACGGAAAAGTACCGGAAGCGCAGAATAATCCGAAAGTCAAGGATACTCTGACGGCATTGTATCCCAAAGTTGGAAGGGTCATTGAGCAGGGGCGTTTCAAAGACGCCCTGGAGGCAATTTTTACATTTATTCGCTCAGCAAACAAATACTTTGATGAAGAACAACCATGGATCACCGTTAAAGAAAATACGGATAAATGCAAGGAAACGCTTCATACCTGTGTACAAATCATTGCAAACCTGTCAATATTACTTGAACCGTTTCTGCCGTTTTCCTCTGCAAAGCTAAGGAGTATGCTTCGAATAGAAGAAACTTTCTGGAACTACGTGGAAATACCCGGCGGGCTCCTTCTGGAAAAGGTAGAAATGCTTTTTGACAGGATTGATAAAGAGATGATCCGTGAGGAAGAAGAAAGACTGCAAAGGTAAACAAAGCAGGGTGGACGGGGTTATTGCTTCACTCTCCCAAAGCAATAACCCCGTCCACCTGCTTCTCGAATAACGATACCGCCTCTTTCAATAAACGCACAGCCTTTTTTATTCGAATTTGACCAGTAAATAGTCAGCATAGTATTGAAACCCTAAGGCGCGATAGGCTCTCACAGCAGAGGCATTGTCCTTCACAACAAAGAGCGTAGGAATCTTATTTCTGCTAATAATTCTCTTGCACAATTCGGCTACAACTGCCTTGCAATACCCTTTCCCCCTCTCCTCGTTCAGTGTAAAGACACCCCCTATCTGGTTAACCCTATCCGTATATGTCTGGACACAGGCCTGAGCAACACGCTTGCCGTTCTTCACGGCAATGATAAAATCTTCCTCTTCCGTCCTATACTTTAACGCTTTTACCACATCATCTTTCGTTACATTATCATTGAAGCCTTCATTTCTCGCATTGACAATAAAGTCCACCGCTGCTTCGTCAGTCTCTTTTGCATCTATAAATACTAAATCATCCACTGTAAAAGACTGCAAATGATCAATGGAAAAATATGAACTCTCACTATATTCTTCGACTTTTTTGAAATCTCTTATCTGTTTATATAACGGCCTTATCACTCTATCCATACCCATAAGACGTTTAAAATCCCTTTCTTTCATCAACTGTCCGAAAACAGGTATGGCTGCATCCGTTTCAAAATGAGGTATACAACTGCCAAGATTATAAAAGGGCAGAATCCCTTTTAATGTATGGTCCTCAAAAAATCCATAGTAGTCAGCACACCTTCTCTGGTCTTTTTGGTTTTCCACACCAAATGTCACGATATTGGCATATAGAAAGGACGTCTCAATTTCATTTCTTTTAAGATAGTGTAAAATTGCCTGCTTATCCGACTCTTGCAATGATCTAAGCATCATAGTCACCCCCGCATAAAATAAAAAACCCCGCAAAGTCATCATACTAGTGACTCCGAAGGGTTGGTTCTTCGTGTAGGATACAGACGCTGCATCCCTATGCTGCTTACTATTGTACTGAAGCATACTCACCTTTTCGATATTATTACATATATCTTCCACTTTGTCAAGAAAGATTAAAAGGCCTGATCCCGATAGAATATCGAAATCAGACCTGAGCAGCATGATTTATTTCTTTGCTTTACTCTTTTATCTTTATTTTAGATGCTGTTCATATTCCGACCGCTTAAAAGGTTCATCTAATTGAATATGTCCTTTGAAGTCCTCTACGACTTCGCCTTCAATTTTAAAACTCACCTCTTCAACACCTTCTAGGGATGTCAGCGTTAAAACAATCGGAGCTATTGCCATCTGTGTCCCCGTAGAACCACCGACATTATCGTCTACAAATTCTTTTGACAAATCAAGAATCAACGTATTTTCTTCTAATGCAGTAGATAACACTTTTGTCGATTCAGGAATGGAATGCTTTAGATCCTTTTGACCGGACCCTTTGATCAATTCTTCGATACATATTCTTGCTTTTTCTTCCGTGCTTAGTTCTCCTGTTTCCGTATCGGGAACTGTTTCCATCTCTCTTTCCTGTTTAACAATGTTTATCCCTTGTTCGTCGGAAAAATAAAGGGGAGCGTTCCATGTAACTGTCTTTTCTTCTCCGCCATCATCCTTGCCGTCGTCAGGGGATTCTAAAGAATCCTCAATACCTTTAGGCGGCACATCGCCCTCAACAGGATCCCCTTCATTTCCGGGATTAGTGCAGCCCACTGCTGCTATCATCAAACTTAACGCCAATATACATGTTAAAATTTTATGCATTAAAATCTTCCTCTCTTATTTATTAAGCTAAAATTGAAATGGTTTATTAACCGGCTTTCATTTAATCTTTGCAAGATTAATTGCATATTGTTTTCAATAACTTTCTTCCAATTTATGCATCTCAACTTAACTTTTTTCTTTTTTTGTAAGCTTTTATATAATATAACCTTTATGTAAGTCGTCTAAAGGTCTAATATGTGCATACAATCAATACGTTCGATTACATGCCCTATTACTTTCTATTTTGATTTACAAGCACACCGGTTTTATAATACTCTGATTTTATCACCGCCTTTAAATCTTTAATATCATGTTGCTGCCCCAACACTGTGTATTACACATGAGCAAAGTCCACCGCTTCTTTACTCATGACTAGTTAGACGAAATGAATAGGAAAAAGTTCCACTTTATATTCTCGCTATTTTTCTTATGACAAAAAGTCTTATGCCTAGCCTACAACCCCAGTAAAGATAACCAACTTTAAGCCTAAAAATATTATTTACGCACAGGGCGTTTTAAAAAATACATTATACATGTTATGTATGTCCACAGGTAATAAAATCTCAAGGGTATTGAACCCTTAAGATTTTGGTCGGATTTTACTACGTAAAATGACCTACATAAATTCTACGTTTTTGAAACGCCTTTTGATCGGTTATGGATTAAAGAATATCCAAAACAACAGTGATTCTACGTTTTTTTGTGTAAATATAAATTCAATTTTAAAGTTGGATATCTATAAGATTTACTCATAATTCATAATAATTGCCCTTTTATACTCTTTTAGATTCCCTCTATTCAATTTACCCCCTCATGTGAGTCATTCGAACCCCAAACTATACTTTTCCTATTTAATAAATTTTTTTGTAATTTTTACAATTAAATAATTTATTCCATACACTACCGAAAGAATAAAATAACTAATAAGCAATAATCCTAAAGGGTCCTCAAAAATAATAAATATAAGTTCGGATAAGCGTTTTTCACTTTTATATAATTCAAGCCAATATGCCTTTGGTTGGTAATGAATAAGTCCGCATATATATAATGTATAACAAACAATTGTTGAAACTATTATACTAATTTTAAAAGATTGTAAAAGCCTATCTTTTCTCCACTTAAATCTAGATATTAGTCCCGCTGCTATACTTAATGACGGAACTACATATAAGTAATAGTTCCAACTATTCCATTGACTTATAGCAGCTTCATTATACACGCCTATACACGCTATGATAAAAAATACTATTATTACCATAATAATAAATATATTCTCTGCTTTTTTCATCATATCCTCCTGTTACCGATATCAAAAGAATAAAGAGTATCTCCCTTATATAATCATTCTTCACATGTGCTAAATTACTTTATCAAAATTATAACCATACAATGATATTTATGCAATAACAATCACTTTAAGCATTTATTGTATTTATATGAATTTTGTGTATGAATAAAAATGAATATTTCCCCTATTTACATTTTTATGATGTTGGGGCCATTGTATATCTTGCTAAAATTATTGAATGGGAATTTCCAGGGTTTTCAGTGGATACTTGCTTTGATGCATTATGTAAAATGCATGAAGAGTTAAAACGGAAGCCCTATATTGAGAGCGATGGACATCGATTTATTATTGCAGCTAAAAATATAAAAGCGTAATTGGCTAAAGATGAAACAGTGCAAATGCAACTGTATAAAATCCCCACCTCAGTCTATATAGCTGAGGTGGGTTTATTAAAGGCTCCTTAATATTTTAAAGGGTGTGTAAATACTCTCTGTAAATTAGCTTTCTACGATACGTTTAGGGGATGAGCGTTGGAATATTTTGTGTTCTTTTGTTGCT
>JAKSBV010000320.1 GCA_022360955.1 Bacillota bacterium | reverse complement strand
TTCGGGTACAAGCTCCAAAACCAGGCGACATAAATATTTATACAAAATAGTGTACAGCTTTAATGGTATTCTAATTCGAGAAGACGTCATATGCGTGGGTATGGAAAATACAAGCAGTAGCCTCCTATGATATATTATTTTATCATAGGAGGCTATCTCATTCATTGGTTTTTTACAGACTTTTTTCACACGCTCGGATAGACAGCTAACGCCCTATAACATCTCACAATAGCTTTCACACCCTACCCGTGCAGGAATACATTGTTAAATAAAGTTGGTCGTCCCCAAATCCAGAAATCCAAGGACGTCGCCCCAACAAATCTTATAATATTATTGCACTATAAATATTAGAAAACTTGAATTATGTACACTATCTAAAAACGACCTAAATTACTGTATATTTTGTAGTAAGATAATATCTTAGCTAAATTTACTTTAAATTAATTATATAGAGTTCGTTTGTACCTGATTTCTGAGTCACTAAGCTTAAACTCGTGCTATCTTGTGGTAATTCGTAAAGCCAGCTTCCTGTTTCTTTAATGTTCGGAGAAAGTTCTCTATAATCCAAGTAATCATCAAGTATAAGAATAGCATCAGCAGCCTTAAACAGTCGCTCTTCACTGTCTGCAATGAGTAAATTAGGTGACATTGAAAATGCCTTATCAGTTATATTTGTTATATCTGCATTTACCACAACAAACTTTGTACCTTCTTTAGCCGTTACAGAAGAACCGTATTCACGAGTAATCGTTTGCTTTTCCTCCATCTCATTGATTTTAAGTTTAATCGTAGTAAGAGTAATTTCATCACCGATAGCTTTGGTGATAATGGTCATATTATCTTTTTTAGCTTGTTCCATAAATGTTAAATCTTCGGAATCATCATCCGATGGATTCATTGCTTCTTCTAATTCATTCCCAACCGAAATAAAGTTGGATGTGAAGACATCCAGAAGTTCATCACTGGACTCATCGATATACCACTTTTTATCGACTTGAACTAATTTTATATCTATTGATTTTTCTACGAACGATTCCTCTATGCTCTGCTGTTGGTCTTTCATAGCGCTAACAAACATTTCCTTCATTTCTTCATCGCTCACTTCCTCACCTGAAAAAGCCATAGACATTGCCTTTGTAAATATTTCTTCAATAGTTGATTTTATAAGAGGGCTCCCATTTACATACTTGAAGTCTACTGACACGGTAGCCTTTTCCCCTTCTATTATGGTGTTACTTACTGTATAAGTAATCTTTGCTGCATTTTCCCTTAAGTATTCGAGAAAATAGTTTTGGTATTGATTTATCGGATTATTCCCTTCTTGTGTTAAACTTTCAATCTTTTCTTTGTCACTCGCTTTAGATGGGTTAACTGTTTCTGCCATCTTAACTAAATCAAATTTCTTCCCAGCTTCAATAAAAGCAGACACGGTAGATTCTGGCTTAGCAGTTGAACATCCAGCTAGAAGCACAACCACCAAGATACTTAAAAAACTTTTTAGTTTGCGCATTTTTACACTCCTTTTTTTTATAATTTATTGACTTTGCCATCTATAAAAAAATTCACTATTAGTAAATTTTTTTATCAAAACTCCAAAACCTACTATACTCAATCCGCGCTATGACGGTACGATCTTTGTAACCAATTTCATATAGCTACAGTATTTACGAAATCAAACATACACATAGCACATCTGCCCACCACATTATACACTCAAAAACAATATTTTTCAATATAAATACTTTTTCGACAATTTTCGACAACGCAAAAAAGTAGCCATATGCACATTTAATTTGTACTTATGACTACCTTCAGTGGATAGGTCAAATACGCTTGTAGAAATTCGAGCACATATTGGCTTCCTTTGCCTTAACGGATAGTAATCTCGTAACCACTCTGAATCAACTATATCTTAACAAGTAAACGCTAACTTTTCATAGTGCTTATATAATGAATGAAACTTTCCGCTGTATCCCTTTTTCCAAGGTTTTTTCTTGCCACAAAAATGTAATATTACTGTATTGTTAATGAGGTAATCCATATCCCACTTATTTTTGCTAACAGTCTTATAATAATTAAAGTATCTTACATCATAGTTATATAATTTTTCATCTAAGCTCTTAATTTGTTTTGAATACAGAGCATTTAGGACATCTTGATCCGGCAATACTAAATAAGAATGATTTTTTTCTACGAATTCATAAATGGCATTCTCATCAATAAACTGCCTTTGCTGTTCTAAGTTCATCAAAAGCACTCCTGAATTGTAGTAGGCATCAATTTCATAAGGAAACAATCTGATCTTATTTATTGCTTTGAGAGAGACGATATCATGATACGCTGACGCATACAAATACTCATTGATATCTATATCGTACAGCTCCCTAATTGGATTAATCACTAAAATATCTGGATCTAAGTACAATATGCGGTCAAGGTCATCTGGCAAAAGCTTATATGCCAACAGACGATAGTACATTTCTTTAGTATAGTATAGATGAGAAGGTGCATTCGAAAAACAACTATTATCAACATATATGATCTCCACTTTACTGCCGTGGCTATTAATATAATTGCGTAAGTGATCCAATTCCTCATCCGTAAGACTTGAATGCATCAAGAAAATAGAAAAAACCTCTTTCTGATTATTTAAAAAGAGTGATTTTAGCATAACCTTCAAAGGTTTAATATAATTAGAATCTAAAGTAACAAGTATATTCATATTATTAAATTCTCCTTTTCCTTAAAAATTGTTGAAAAACTCATCCTCGAAATAGTATTGGCAATATCCTTTAATTATTGGCTATAATATAGCTACATAAGCGGTACAAAAATGCGCTATCTTTAGCCAACTGATATTATTACATCAAGATTGTAATGCATGATATCATATTTTTTCCCATCTATAGCAGAAAAAGCTACGAATCTGCTTAAGCTCATTCCAAATTTCGTAGCTTTTTTCTTGATGGTTTCATATTCTTTTTCTGTCACTCGCAGAGTGATTACTTTGCTTTTGTTTATTAAATTTCCTCTTTTAAAAAGTAATATTTTTACAGAGGGTTTGGAAAATTTCTCCCAAACTTTTTCACCGAATTCCCTGATGCCTCCCGATTGCCTTTATTCAGCGATTTCAAGTACCTCAGATGAAACCGATCCAAGAGAAACGATGGCTTTCAATGCCACATCGACAGGTATATCGAGTTCTTTATACTTGTCACTGGATAAATAAACTAAAAAGCCACTGGTAGGATTCGGGGTTGTAGGAATGAAAATCGCCGTTTTCAATTTGTCGCCTACCTGAACACGCTCTTTTGTGATGAAGCCGATACTGTAGCTGTCTTCCATCGGATATGTGACAAAAACCGCTTTCTTGAAATTATTTGAGGACTTACTGGTAAAATTCTTCACTACATCCCTGATCGGATTATAGATTGCTTTTACAATGGGAAAATTAGCCATTGACTCTTCCATAAGTAATGTGATCTTACGGCCTATTACATTGCTTGCAAGGGCACCTGTTGCTGCCACCAACAGGACTGCAGCCAGCAGCCCAAGACCTGGAATTTTCATCCCGATAATTTTATAAATGGTCCTACCAAGGATCATATCCAGTACATTCAAAACCTTGCCAAATATCAAGAATGTAAGTCCAATAGGAAGAAGGACAAGCAACCCTTTCAGCAAATTTGATTTAAATCCTTTTATCATATATTTATCCTCCTTATTACTGTCAATTTCAATCCTGTCTTGTCAATCGGTTCTATTGGTCACGAACATTCGATTCACAGTCTCTGTCCATACAGCGATCGGATCATCAATTGATAGATTGAAAACTATGGCACATTCAATGCCCTGCATAGTGGTGTAGAGCAACTCCGC
>JAKSBV010000076.1 GCA_022360955.1 Bacillota bacterium | reverse complement strand
CTTCGTCGGGGAATGTCCCCAACGAATGCTTCAAAACTTGCTGGCGCTCAAACAGTTGAAGCCGCTTTTCCTCCGCTTCGCAAACAATCTCTAAGATTCTCCATAATGTTGCTTCCATACGATTATATTTCTAGTTCTAGTGTTTATTATCTATATAATTTAGAGGAGGTTGAAAAATGAGATATAAGGCAATTGGAACGGTTATTTTATCTATTATCGCTATTATCGCCGGTATGGTTTTGAATTTTCCGGAGTTTTTAAAGGGAGATACTGGAACTATTAAGAACTTGATTGTTACATTTGCATACATAGCCGTTTGGATGATAGTTCTAGGCACTGGCATAAAAATGAAGAATCGGGGACTTATCAAATATAGTTCTGTATTTTGGCTGATAACTTTGTTTCTTGCAGTACTCATGTGGTATGTTAATATCACGGATGCAAATGTCGATTGGGCCATACCTTTTGTGATTTTGTTTTTAGGTCAATGGTATGGCATTAACTTTTTTGTTGCAAGCCATCTGACTGCTTCTATCGTAATAACCCTCATATCTTTAGTAATGTTTGCAGGTTCTGCCATATCTCTTAAATGCACAAAATGAGTATAAGCGGCAGTTTTTTATTAAGTGATAACGTTTCTAAAATACGGCATATAGATATCACACTTTAAAATCGAGCTTATATTTGGACAAAAGACGCAGAAGCATCGTTGTTTTGAGTACTGTCCAATCCATAATCGATCAAAAGGTGTTTCAAAAAATAGAATGTATAGATCACTGGACGTAAATAAAATGAATAATGTATTTTTTAAAACGCCCTTATCCAAATGTATTTTTAGGTTGCAGTGTACTATCTTTAATGGAACCTTAACAATGGGGTTCCATTAAAGATCGCAAAGACCAATACTATTTTTAAACACAGCCAAGAGTTAATAGTGAAGGATTAAGTTTTTGGGGAGTTATGAATGATTCTCTAAAATAAAGGACAAATCATAAGCTGGCTTAGGACCTGTCGGCGCAGTATTCTCACCTCTCAGCCTTCAACCACTATCTCCGTCTCGGAATATCAGCTATTGGAATAATTTTTTTCACCTAAGATTTATGTACCCCATGAGAGAATAGACACTTGACATTTCTATACAAAAAAAATATAATATGATTTGCAATCGTAAATGCAAATGATTTGCATATAGAACGGGGGAGAAGAATGGAAAAACTATTAAAAAACTATCTTGCGAGTCAAGGCTGCAAAATGACAAAACAGAGAAAAGCCATACTGGATGTTTTATCAAATAGCAATACATGCATGTCTGCCGAAGAAATCTATAGCAAGGTCAAAACAATCAGATCTTCCACGTGTCTTACAACGGTGTACAGAACCATTGACTTACTGGCCTCCAAAAACCTGTTAAACAAGATAGATCTTGGAGATAATCGATATAGATATGAAATCAATACGGATCTGCATCATCACCATATTATATGCTTGGAATGTAAAAAAATCGTGTGTTTGGAAGGGTGCCCGGTGGAGGAATTTGAGAAAACCGTGGGTACAAAGACTGATTTCAAAATAACGGGACACCGGCTGGAGCTTTACGGATACTGTTCGGACTGCAAATGATGAAAAACATGGGTAAACGCCATAATTAAAAAAAATGATTGAAAGCTCAATAATATGGCAATATAATAAATAACACCAAGTGTAGATGCAAATGATTTGCATTTAGACAATGGAACCGGATTATTTTCCCAGTAATCCTATTAAATCCAAAAAGGTACAAAGTTTTTGAGACTTTATGAGATTTTAAGGAGGTATGAACATGAAAAATATTGTCAAGGGTGTAATAGTGATATGCATGATCATCTTAATGGTTACTTTGATAGGTTGTGCCCAGAGGACAACGGGTAAAATTTCTGAAAAAATGACGGTAGCCGTATCAATTGTGCCCCAGGAAACCTTTGTAAAAGCTGTAGCCGGGGATTTGGTAAATATTGTGACGCTGATTCCGCCCGGGAACAGTCCGGCTAATTATGCACCTACGCCGCGGGAGATGGAGGCATTTCATCAAGCATCATTATATTTTACAATAGGCACGCCGGCTGAAGAAGCGAATATTTTGCCCAAGGCAAAGGAGTTAAATGAAAATATGACCGTTGTTTCCTTGCCGGAAGAAGTGGGAAAGGTCTACCCTCATCGCTATTTTGAAGAAGCGCATGTACATAAAGAAGATAAGCATGAGCATGGAGGAGAAGCACATCACCATGAGGGAGAAAACGATGCGGACGGAAGCGAATGTGCGTCGTGCAGTGACTGCCAACAGCATGAAGAAGGCAGCCATGGGCATGAAGGAGACAAACACGGACATGAGCATGGAGGAGACGGACATCACCACGAGGGAGAAGACGATGCGAACGGAAGCGAATGCGCGTGCAGTGACTGCCAGCAGCATGAAGAAGG
>JAKSBV010000251.1 GCA_022360955.1 Bacillota bacterium | reverse complement strand
ATCATCCGGAACTGCACGGTAGCAGGGCCTGGGACGGTAAGCGGATTCCTTGATATAGGCGGATTAATCGGACAGGCCAGTTTTATGACCGGCGGAGATAACATCATCCAAAACTGTAAAAGTGAAGTTGATATCAGCGCGCTGTATGACAAGGTCGGGGGACTGGTGGGACGATTTGAACACGGACGGATTGAGAGAAGTTACGCTGCGGGCAAGATAGAAGGCAGAATGTATATAGGCGGCTTAGTGGGCTACAGCTATGCACGTAACGTTCAGGAAAGCAGCATCACGGACAGCTTTGCAATAGGTACGGTACAAGCAAAGGGCGCGTCGGGCAAATATCACGCGGGCGGTCTGGTAGGTTATGGATATGGGATATCCCAGAGCGTGTTCAATATCCAAAACTGCTATACAGCGGTAGATTTATCGGGAACTGAAGCCACTAAAGGCATTATCATAGGAGAGTGGAACAGTTTCTTCAAGATCACGGATACCTATGCCGACGGTGTGGCAGGAAAGTGTGTGGCCCGTAATGAGGAAGAGACACATATGAATAAGCTGACCACGGAAATGAAAAGGCAGGCAACCTATGCAAACTGGGACTTTAGTACTATCTGGGCCATAGAAGAGAACAAAAGCTATCCCTATTTGCGCAGCTTGGACAAGCCTTTGCAGGTGGATATGGGACCGACCAACGATGTGGCCGGGGGAAGCGGCACGGCAGCGGACCCGTATTTGATTGAGACAGCGGAGCAGCTTCATAACATAAGGTACAACCTGACAGCTCATTACAGGCTGGCAGCAGACATCGATTTGTCGGGGTATGAAAACTGGGAGTCTATCGGAACGGCAGATGCACCGTTTATCGGTGCATTGGACGGCGCAGGACATACCATCGGCAATCTAAGCATCGACCGGACCATAAATGACGTGGGACTATTCGGCTCTATCGCCGGAAACAGTCGTCTGGAGAATATCAAGCTGTCTATCGGTGCCGGCGGGATAAAAGGGAGAGATCGAGTAGGCGGTTTAGCGGGAAGTGCGAGCTGTACAAACGGTATCATCCGGAACTGCACGGTAGCAGGGCCTGGGACGGTAAGCGGATTCCTTGATATAGGCGGATTAATCGGACAGGCCAGTTTTATGACCGGCGGAGATAACATCATCCAAAACTGTAAAAGTGAAATTGACATCAGCGCGCT
>JAKSBV010000080.1 GCA_022360955.1 Bacillota bacterium | reverse complement strand
TCCGGGGCATGGCCAAAAAAGCTGCCCGGCTCCGCGCAAAAAGTCTTATCGAAGGGCTGCAGCTTGAACAATGGGCCAAAACACGCGGAGAGGATCTCTCCGGAGGCATCCGGCGGCTGACCGCTTTTTGTATGGCCTGTGTTGCACCGACCAAGGTCATGGTGCTGGATGAGCCTAGCAATGATGTTGATCCGCAGCGTCGGCGTCTTTTATGGCGAGAGATAAAAAACCTCGCCGAGGAGGGCAGTACGATAATTTTGGTAACCCATAACGTCCTGGAAGCAGAGCGTTCTGCCGACAGACTTGCCATCATCCACAAAGCCCGGTTGATCCGGCAGGGAACCCCCTCCTCTTTTCGCGGTAAAGAGGAAGAGAATATGATCCTTGAGCTGATCCTGGAACCGGGTAAAAGCCCTGTAGATGTACTAATGCAGGAAGCCAACGCCGTACAGACAGGACAACGTATTTTCTACCCTGTCAAGATAGGGGAAGTGGTCGAGCGTGTGCGTTGGGCGAACGAGCTTAAGAATAAACAGCTGATTGAGGAATTTTCCATTAACCCTCCGAGCCTGGAGGAATCTTATTTACAGATTATAGCGGACGGTGGAGACAGTGACGGAATAGTCTCAAATAATTTACAGGAGGATAGATAATGTGTAGCTATATCAAACAGTACTTTTTATTATTGAAATGGCAATTGCTTCGGCTAAGGATGGTCATTCCTCTTTTCGCAGTGATCCAAATAATGATTGGGATCGGGTTTATTGTGGGACTTGGCTTTTTTGTTCCGGACATAGACACACCAACAGCTCTTTTTTTCGTGACAGGGGCGCCAACACTTATTTCGGTCATGGTGGGGATGGTGGTGGTACCGCAGTTGATTGCCGAAGACAAGAGCGCAGGGAGCCTGACATATATCTGGTCTCTCCCCATTTCCCGGATTACCTATCTGTTTGCCGATCTCACCGTATGGTTTTTTTCAACACTGCCGGGAATTACCCTGGCTCTTATTGTGGGAAGCTGGTATTACGGATTTTCCCTTTCCATTAGCTGGATGATCTTGCCGGCAATGCTTTTGGTCAGTACTACGGCAAGCTGCCTGGGTTATACCATAGCATATTTTATAAAAAAGCCGCAGAATATTTCACTGATTACCCAACTTCTCGTGTTTGCGCTTTTTTTGTTTTCACCGATCAATTATCCATTGGAACGCCTGACGAACTGGCTGCAGAGCGTGCACACCATACTTCCCTTAACCTACATGGCCGATCTGGTACGGAGCTCGCTAACCGCATATGAAATCACCTCGCCTGCGAAGGCCTTGCTTATCGTGAGCACCTGGATGCTGGTGAGCTTCGTTTCCGTCTCTGTAGTGCTGCAGAGAAGAAAATGATAAATAAAAAAACAGTTCGGCATAAGGAGACTTATGAATGGGGTCTAAAAAGAGCAATTTTGAAATTAAAGCAATGAGGCGGTTTTTGTTTTAGGATCGGCGCAAAATTCACACCCCCTAGTCTAAAGTTCAATGCTTTCTGAACGACGGTTGATGATTTGAACATTTTTTCTGGAATATCCAAACATTAGCCGTCGTTTTCATTAACATTCATAGTATTTTTTATAATATGACATGCCTCTGTCATATTTCCTTTGCTATAATATAACAAAGGAAAAGGCTAAAAGGAGGAGAAACCGGTAGAAGTTAAACTGAAGCAATCCATACTAAATGGTGGAGAGTGCTGTGAATGTATTATTGCTATAAAAAATGATTGAGGTGAAAAAGTGAAATATAGTCGAATGCTAAATAAATCGGAAAAACCTTCAGAAAATCAAATATTGAAATTGATTGGAAGCAGAATAGATCTATGGGAGCGTATACACAAATATGTGAACGGAAACTACGATTTTAGACCTGAATTGGTTTTCTTCACAAAAAAGTACGGTTGGACGATTCGATACAGAAAAAGTGGTAAAACGCTATGTTATTTTTTCCCTGAGGATGACGCATTTTCAATATTAATAGTATTGGGAGCCAAAGAGTCTGAGAAAGTTGAATTGATTAAAAATAAATTAAATAAAAAGGTTAAGACCATTTTTGAAAACGAAGAACAATTACACGATGGTCGATGGATGTGGATTAGAATTTTGGAAAAATCAGATGTTGATTCATTAATCTTATTACTTCATGCAAAGAAAAAGCCGAAGAATATTTCTTGAAAAAAGCATTGAAATACATCATCTTAAAAGAATCGTGATAGTGAAATCAGCAAAAGCTTTGATTGGAAATGAATAATTCTTCATTTTCTTCTCATCAGAAATCAATTGCTTTAAACTCCTTGCTTGTAAGCTTAAAAATAAATGACTCTATTTTGTACACCAAAGACAGAATGATAGCTAAAAAAGATGCCATGCGCTTAGACCCGCATGGCATCAGCGTTTTTCAAGACTTTGGAAAAACACACACATATATATTTTCTCCAAAATGATAGAGAATGAGATAAACATTAATCTAAAATGATAAATTCTAAGGTGAATTTTGAGTTATGATTTATATAAGGTAATGTTACTGAGATGTGAATATCATAAAGAGAAATATTTAATTTCAACTATTCTTTGCAGTATGTCTTAACCCTAGTCTCATAATAACAAAGTGGTGAGAACCGTACACCATTTTTTCATTATTACTTGCTGCCAGCGGTAGCGGCGGAAAGGAAGATTCATATGAAATGTACGAAACAATATCGACTGTCCTACACTGAGAAAGCAAAAGAGATTGTTGGCCAAATGAGCCTTGAAGAGAAGGTTTATTTGATGAGTGGAGCTATTTCTTTACAGGACGTAGTCCGGGACTTTTCAGAGCCGGACAAACATTACAATTGGTACCCATATCCGGCAGGCGGTAATGAACGGCTGGATGTACCGCCAATGAAATTCTGTGATGGCCCAAGAGGCGTGGTGTGTGGAAATAATGGCACTTGCTTTCCTGTCAGTATGCTGCGCGGAGCAACTTTTGATGTTGCTCTGGAAGAGCGTATCGGTGAAGCCATAGGTACAGAAATCCGAGCACATGGAGGAAATCTACATGGCGGTGTCTGTATTAATCTCCCATATAATCCCGGATGGGGACGCAGCCAGGAAACCTATGGAGAAGAATCTTTCCACCTTGGTGCTATGGGGGCCGCTCTGGTACGAGGTGTCCAGAGCCAGAATGTCATTGCATGCATAAAGCATTACGCCTTCAATTCTATGGAGATTTCCCGATTTAAAGTGAGTGTTGATTGTGATAAGCGTACAGAGCAGGAAGTTTACCTGCCGCATTTCAAGGAGTGTATTGATGCAGGGGCCGCAAGTGTTATGAGTGCTTACAATCTCTATAAAGATGTTTATTGCGGACACAGTGATTATTTGTTGAATAAGATTCTCAAGGAAGAGTGGGATTTTGACGGTTTTGTTATGAGTGATTTTATTTTTGGGATTCGTGATACGGTAGAAGCTGCCAATGGTGGCCAGGATATGGAAATGTGCTGTACCCAGCATTTCGGTGATAAATTGGTCCAGGCAGTAAGAGATGGAAAAGTACCGGTGAAAAATATTGATCAATCTGCGCTTCGTATTGTCAGGACTTTGCTGGCTTTTACACAAGCAGATGACCGAAAATATGAATCGAGCCTTATTGGTTGTAAGGACCATATCGAGCTCTCATTAGAAGCGGCTGAAAAGGGGATCACTCTGATCAAAAATGATAATAAGGTCCTGCCTCTCAACCGTGAAAAGGATATGAAGATAACGGTTATAGGTAAGCTGGGGGATAAGGAAAACATTGGCGATCATGGATCGAGCCGAGTCTTCCCGGATTATGTGGTATCTCCCGTACAAGGGCTGTCAAATGTTGCCTCCAAAAGTGAAATCACCTATTGTGATGGTGGTGATTTGGCGCAGGCCAGGAAAGCGGCCGAATCAGCAGATGCTGTTATTTTTGTTGTCGGCTTTGATCATGATGATGAAGGAGAATACATATCAAACGACGCAATTGAAACGGGTCTCCCGGGTGTTGGGGGTGATCGGGTGAATACACTGGGGCTCCATGAAGAGGAGATTGAGCTGATTCAAAAGATTGGTCCGATCAGCAAAAAATCCATCGTCGCTTTAATCGGTGGCAATACGATTACTGTGAATGAATGGAAAGATTGCGTACAGGCAATAGTTATGGCATATTATCCAGGAATGGAAGGCGGTACAGCCTTGGCCAGGATTATTTACGGTGACGTCAATCCAAGTGGAAAATTACCTTTTGTCATACCCAAAAAAGACAGTGACCTTCCAGAAGTAAATTGGAACTCTACAAGTCAATGGTATGATTATTATCACGGTTATGCCAAGCTGGAAAAAGAAGATATTGAACCGGATTATTATTATGGCTTTGGTTTATCATATACGGCATTTCAATTGGAGGAAGCAGATTTTTCAATTGTAGATGGCCAGATTGTAGCCAGTTGTGATGTTTCAAATATTGGAAGCATTGCCGGGGATGAGGTCATTCAATTATATATCGGCTTCAAAAATTCAAAGGTTGACCGGCCTGTTAAATTACTCAGAGGATTTTCAAGAGTCTCGTTACAACCTGGTGAGAAGAAGCGCATAACCATCTCGTGTCCTTTAAATAAATTGCGTTGGTATAATACTGAAACCGGTCAATGGGAGCTTGAATCCATGTCATATGAAGTATTCCTTGGAACGAGCAGCAATCCCGATGATCTTATTTCAAGCTATTTGGTTCTTTGACATATAGATAGCCAACTTTAAACCTAAAATCCTATTTACGCAAAGGGCGTTTTAAAAAATACATTGTTCATGTTATTGATGTCCTCGGTTACGGATCATAGATTCTGCTTTTTTAAAACGCCTTTTGAATGGATAGTATCCAAAACAACGATGGTTTTGCGTTGTTTGCGTAAATATAAATTCGATTTTAAAGTTGGATATCTATAATACAATATTCTCTAAATAACTATACATGTTTTGCTGCATATTTTTCCCCAATGCAGCGTTGTCGTCAATCGGAATACGTCAGTATTCCTGAATCCGCCGCCTTGCCTTGCGAAAAAATCTACAGCAATCTGTGCACAGCTATTTAAAGAACGTTGTACTAGACTGTGAAACATTCAAAATCGTCTTAGTATGGGATATATATTAATCAGGCATGACGTATTTGAGAGAATTTTGATGTTGATATATAATGATATATGGGCAGCAAGTATCTACTCATAAACATCACGTGTAAAATTCTTGAATGAAATAATGATTGGTTCAAATCCTGTATTATGTACTTCGAAAGTTGAGAAGTAATAAAAATCGAAAGGGATGCAAATTCTTTACGTTCAAGCCAGAAGGTCTGAGCATCGGCATTATAGCGGAAATAATGTTTCGGTTGCCAATTGTTGCAACTCAACAGCATAGAGATTTTCATATGAGTGATACTTAGCACTGCTGCATTTATTATATACCAAGTGGGGAATCCTATACTTTATGATAATAAAGTAATATATATTCAATACAAGGAATGGGGAGGCTTGGATGAATTCATATATCTATGAAGTAATTGAACATGATGCGAAGTTTCCTGCTAAGATTTTTATTACATCAATTGAGAAGTCAAGTTATCATTGGCATTTTGACTATGAATTAGTGCTGATATTAAAAGGTTCGGTGTATCTGAATATTTGGCCTGAAACCTGCATAGTGAGTGAGGGCAATATCGTACTTGTAAATAGCAAAGCAGTTCACGGATTGAGAAAAACAAATCAAGAAAATATATGCCTATTTATTCAATTGAAGAAAGAGTTGTTTGAATATTGGCAAAATAAGAATCAAAGTTTTCGCTTTTATCTTAATAGTGTTACCGATGATGTAAAGATGAAAGTGCCGTATTCAAAGTTTGTCCGTACGGCTGCCTTAATAGGATTAGAGTGCAGCGGAAAGAACATATATGCTTTATATCGAATGCAGGCACTTATTTATACCTTGATAGCCGACTTGTTTGAATATGCCCAATATGATATCAGGCAGTACGCTGAAAATAGTATTATCACAGAAGAATCAGATATTTTGCTGAAAATCATAGAATTCATTGAAGAAAATCTTTATGAGGAAAATATTACAGAAGCACTATGTCATCATATAGGCATGAGTGAAAAAACCCTTTACCGATTTTTGAAAATGCATACAAATATGACGGTGAAAGTTATAGCAATGTCAATAAAGCTTGAAAAAGCACAGTATCTGTTGACTACTACAAAAAAAACAATAGATGTTATTGCGCAAGAAAGCGGATTCGGAAGTGACAGCTCTTTCTATAGAATATTTAGAAAAGAAATTGGCGTAACACCAAAAGAATATAGGAAATATGGCATTAAAGTTGATAACAACAAACGGGTCCAGGGATATCTTCATTATAACAAAAGTGAGGCACTAAAGCTTTTAAAGAGTTTTACAAAATAGATGTATATAAATAATAATGGAGGTAGCATGTTTTATGAGGGCTACAAAAAAATATCGCCTTACATATACTGATAAGGCTAAAAAGATAGTTGATGAATTATCATTAGAAGAAAAAGTGTATCTTATGAGTGGCACTGTTTCTTTGCAGGAGCTCCTTGAGCATGCAACAGGAACCAACCATTACAACTATTATCCATATCCGGCAGGCGGTAATGAGCGGCTAGGTGTACCACAAATGGAATTTTGTGATGGCCCAAGAGGTGTTGTATGCGGTACCGGAAAAAGCACTTGCTTTCCCGTTACTATGCTTCGTGGTGCTACCTTTGATATCGAACTTGAAGAACGTGTGGGTAATGCAATGGGGAGAGAAGTCAAAGCTTTCGGAGGCAATTTATTTGCAGGAGTATGTATCAATGTTCCTTATAATCCGGGATGGGGCAGAAGCCAGGAAACTTATGGAGAAGAATCTTTTCATATCGGGCAGATGGGAGCTGCTCTGGTTAGAGGGGTACAGGAAGAAAATGTAATGGCCTGTGTGAAACATTATGCGTTTAATTCTATGGAAATATCCAGATTCAAGGTTAATATAACCTGTGACAAAAGGGCCGAAAGAGAGGTATTCTTACCGCATTTTAAAGAGTGTATAGACAATGGAGCTGCAAGTATTATGAGTTCATATAATAAATATAATGGTTCATATTGCGGCCACAGCGATTACTTGCTGAATAAGGTATTAAAAGAAGAGTGGGATTTTGACGGCTTTGTAATGAGTGATTTCATTTGGGGCATAAGGGACACCGAAGAAGCTGCTAATGGCGGTCAGGATATGGAAATGTGCTGTACTCAATTTTATGGTGACAAATTAGTTCAAGCAGTAAAAGAGGGCAAGGTGCCGGAAGAGAAGATCAATCAGGCTGCGTTACGAATTATACGTACTATTATTTCTTTTGGAGATGAAGATGATAAGACATATGATGAGTCGGTAATTGGTTGCAAGGAGCATGTAGGACTAGCATTAGAAGCTGCAAGGAAAGGAATTACATTGATCCAGAATAAAAACCGGATGCTCCCGATGAACAGAGAAGAAACAGCGCGTATCGTTGTTTTCGGTAGACT
>JAKSBV010000521.1 GCA_022360955.1 Bacillota bacterium | reverse complement strand
GTTTTCTATTTTTATGTTCCCTGTTTTTTCCTCAAATCCTTTGTTCATAGCAAGAAATGCATCTTTTGTAGCACCTTCGGCTGAACCCCAGTTTAGAAAGCTTATGGTAACAGGTTCACTTGAAGCTTCCTTTTGTTCCTTACTGCCTGAATCCGTGTTTTCCTGTGTTGTTTCTTTTTTAACTTCACTGCTGTCTTCATTTTTTGTACACCCAAAAAGCATCCCCACCACGATCATTACACCGCACAGCAGACACAATAATTTTGTCATTTTCATTTTTTTATTTCCCCCCTCATTTAATATATAATACCATTGTACAATAATAATTTTTTAAAAAAAATAGATATGAATGCCATTCTGTGCACTATTTTTACATTATGTCTTTTTATGAATTATATTTTTATAAAATATGATACTTTCTTTACATTTTTTGCACATATATTACAGTCTCCTGAGATCCTGTGATAGAACTATTGTATGCCACGGAGGGACTTAAGCCCATATATTTCTTATACATTACAGAAAAATAGCTGCTTGTATTGAATGAAAGCAGCATGGCTGTTTAGTTACGCTTTTCCCGCTTTTGAGCATTTTCTCAGCTTTTTTGATTTTTTCTCATTGATATAGCTGCGGGATGTTACACCTGTGTATTCTTTGAACTTGTGTTTAAAGCCTGAAAGAGATATGTTGTGTTTCATGCAGATATCTTCAAACTTGATATATTCAAATATGTTTTCATCAATTACGAACTATTTTTATTTGCTTTTACTAAACAATCCTACATTTATGCAAACTACTTAAAGGGCATAAAAAATCAGGTCTAGGACAAACTCCCCTAACCTGAACTAACCGTTATCTTTACTCAAATCCACCCTATTCAATTGCACAAGATGTGCATCATCATTCAACCTTATACATGACCACTTTCCATCTTGATAAACAAATCGATTAATCGCTGTTTTAATCCTTTTGTATTCCGGAAATGCCTGTTCCGTATTTTCCCGTACATATCCGATGAAGCGATTGATGATACCGCTGTGGGATATTACCAGTACACGCTGCTTCGGATGCTTTTTCGCTATTTCGTTGAGCACTGCGACGGCCCTGTCGGACACATCATGGCTTTCTTCAAAATCCACATAAAAAGGTAATACCGGATATTCACCTGCTTGTTCCTGGTTTTTCCAACGTCCTTCTCGCAACCGTTCGTCTTTATAAATCAGCAGCGGCTTCATAGATAAAAAAGGCCCTGCGGTTTCATAGGCACGTCTCAAATCACTCGTATAGATCACCGCAACCTCTTCATCTTTCAACCTCTCTGCAAGAAGATGTGCCATCTTCCTTCCCGTCCCATTAAGAGGCGTATCCGTATGCCCCTGGCATCGCCTATCGACATTCCACTGGGTCAGTGCATGCTGAACCAATATGATTTCACAATACATTATCCTCTCTCCTGCCTTTGAGAACAGAACACATTATACATTCCGATATACCTTATCTCCTATACACATGCCGGACCTTTACCGCTTGCCGCAAATAATCTGCACCTATATTTGCATGCACAGCGAATGGTCAACGGTGTAACAAAGGATCACGAATTGCATGCTATTTTCAAATAATCTTTTTGTACGGCATACACAGAAGCACTTTGGGATATTCTCTTCCATTCCGGTTTTCTGCCGTCAAACACTGTAATATATTCAAATCCTGCTTCTTTCGCAATTTCCAATCCCTTTACAATACCTTTCCCTACATCTCCGGCGTAATGTGCATCCGAACCTATCGTAATCACTTGGCCGCCTAAGCTTTTATATAATTTCACAATATCCAAATCGGGTAAACAGGTTCGTGCATGCTGTCTTAATCCTGAAGTATTAATTTCTATTCCTTTGCCGTTTTCAATCAGAATCTTCAAGATTTCTTCCACTTCTTCCCTGTAATCCATAAAGGAAATAGTAATACCGCACTTTGCAGCATACCGCTTCGGCAGATCCAAATGTCCGATACAATCAAACCGATTCCACTTCACAAGCTCTTTAAGATGTCTCAAGTATTGTCTGCAATAATACTTTACGTCTGCGTGAACATAGTCGATATCTCCCATATCCACATCTCCCGGCAGTTTATGTGTTGAAGCCAGCACATAATCATAGGGATACGTATCCAGCAGCATGCCCGCCTCTTCGGGATAACGCTCCGGCTGCCCCATCTCTATGCCGAATTTTACCCTTAGTCTATTCCTAAATGCGGCCTTTGCCTTCAATGTATCAAACAGATGATGTATAGGATTGTATTCCCCATATGCCTGGTTATTTTCCGTCGGTTCAAAGTGATCCGTAATCGCTATCTCTTGCAACCCTGCTTCAACTGCTCTTTGGCATATCTCCATCACGGAATGATGTCCGTCCGTAGAATTATTCGAATGAATATGGTAATCACAAAAACTCATATAATCCCCCCCTTTCATTAATATTGTAGTGATGAGACATTATCATATTATCATGCTTTTGTAAATAACATATTAAGTTTTGATTAATTTATTTTTACAAAAGCCTTTTACCGGGCTTTGCCTGCTTTATACATCTTGGATTTTTTTTAAGTTCAATTCAACCGGCTTTTCAATTTTTAATGTCAAATCTTTCATCATATCTACCTCATAATGTATATATTTGATACGTGTCTTGATATTGTATAAAAAACGCACAATCGGTCTCAATATATTATGATGATTATTTTTCACTACAATCGCTATTATATTCGTATTGAGCAACACAACCGTACCCTCGGGATAAATCGCTACGAATCTTAAAAATTCGTCTACAATTCTTTTGTCATATTGTGTTCCTGACATACTATACATATACTCTACCGCATCGCATATGCTCCACGCTTTTCTATAGATCCGGTCGCTTGTAAGCGCATCAAAAGAGTCACATACGCCGCATATCTTGGCCGCCTCATGTATTTTCTCACCGGATATGCCATGGGGGTATCCCAAGCCATCCACCCTTTCATGGTGCATCAATATGGTTACTTTTGCAATAGCATCCAGTGTTACATCATCTTTCAATGCCTGGTATCCGTATAACGGATGCTTTTTGATCTCTGCATACTCTTCCGCAGTTAATTGGCCGGGCTTATTCAATATTTCGTTTGGCAGCAGCATCTTGCCAAAATCATGCAGCAAGCATCCTGTTGCTATGCTTTTGATCCGCTCAAAATTAAATCCCAGCTTTATTGACAATAATATAGACAATACACATACATTCACACTATGGGCAAAAGTATAATTGTCTTTCGTCCTAATATCGCTTAAATTCAACAGAAGGTGCTTCTTAGATAATATATCCTGTATAATATTGTTAACCACTTTCCGTATGACCAATGTATCAATCTGCTTATTTTTTAAAAACCGGTCCATTTCTTTTTGAATCACCAACTGTGATTTAAGCCTGGTTTCCTCGGATATGACATCCTCTACCTCAATACCTTCGGAAATCTTATCTTCAATATATACACCGGATACGCCCAATGTATCAAGCTTATTCAAGTACCCTAATTTAAGCTGTACCCCTTTTGATAAAAGCACTCTGCCCGCAAGGTCCAATATGGGTCTTGCCAATATTTCATTACCGTCTATCTGCTGCAGTCGAACAAATCTCATACCCTACAAACTCCTTCTATCATAAGACAAATAAATATTGATCAGTACATATATATTCAATATACTATATTTCGACAAAAATTTCAATATCTTTACTTTTTTGCGACACAGCCTTTTTAGTTGAAGACTATTATGCTGTTCACTGACACTCCCGCACTAACAAGCCTTTGAGGGCCAAGGGCCTAAGATTAAACATCTATCATCCCATATTAACGTTTTGCAAATAAGTTCGTGATCAAATCGTGAATCTCGGATTAGGGCACTCTCGTATTCAGCACACCTATAATGATTGTAAAGTAAAAAACTAATGGCGGTAACAGTCTAAAACCGTTAACCGCCAGTTATTACTAAAATATTTTAAAGATTTGCCGCTTTCTCTACGTCTATGTCTTCATTAAATGCCTTTGCAACTTTCTTTATTTTGCCCTCCACTTTGGCAAGCTTTATATGCTGGCTGTCAAATTCAGCCTTAACAACCTGATTAGAATGTTCTATCGCTCTGACTACTTGGTATATCTCATCCTGACGGGCCTCCATACTTTTCTGGCTAGCTTCCATACTTTTCTGACGAGCCTCCATACTTTTCTGACTAGCCTCCATACTTTTCTGACTAGCCTCCATACTGTCCTGACGAGCTTCCATACTATCCTGACGAGCTTCTATGTTTCCAAGCCTTGAATTTATACTTCTTAACTCCTGCAGCACAATCTTTTGAAATTCTTCATTCATCATGGCTCATACCTCCGTCTCATAGCACTATCAAGTATAAAATTTCCCCTGTCGATATCTTATCATACCGGTAAGGCACTGTCAAAACAATACTTTTTACAGGGTACATAAATTTTAAGTGAAGAAAATTATTCCAACAACTGATATTCCAAGGCAAAAAAGTAGTTGAAGGCTGAGAGATGAGGGTTGAGAATGCCCCACCATACACAACATCTTGTCGATGATTACTTTGTGTTATTGCTTCGTTATATTCCGACTTCCGCCCTCTGACCTCCGGCCTCTGGTACATAAGGTCATTTCCATAATGTTCTTCACCTACACTATATACACCCCTTTTTACATATAAGGGTACATAAATTTTGGTAAGAAAACGGTGCCAATGATGCCTGTCACTTTTAGCGTTAAGGCGTATCCTCAAACCCTCAACGGGTAAAATTGTTAAATCCATCAAGCTCCATTGCGTTAATAGGTGTGGGCGATAAAATTTCATCCTTTGCAATCAAAAATATTTCCGACAATGTAGCCCCATTACACAATTCTTCAAAAACTTCATCAATCAGCCGCAATGCCTTTTGGTCATCTTTATATTTATCAATCAAGCCATGTAAATTGTTATAGATTTGCTGCTCATCCAACACATTAATCTCATCTTTCAGCATTTCCGTAAAAATATTGCTCAACTTATTTTCCCCGCCTTCCAGCTGGCGGACCTCGTTCAAAACCGCATAAAGATCTCTTGTATGCTGTCCTTTCATGAATCGTTCCTCCTCATAAACATCCTATTTTATTCTTAGCATTTCCCAAATTTAAAAACAAAAAACCCTGTTTAGGTGATGAGTTTCATTTTTTTTTGTGATATGATAGAATGAGTTTGGAGTGAGGGGTGGGGCGTGGGGAGGTTTGAGTGGAAAATATTTGTGTTGATTTAGATTTTGATAATGTTTTTAATGGAAGAATGATATTATATACATACCAATACCGACAGGAGCTGATCATATGGATTATGGATATATTCGAATAGCGGCCGCTGTTCCCGATGTAAAGGTTGCAGATTGCAAATATAATACCGGCAGAATCATTTATCTGGCCAATGAAGCTGTAAAAAACGGCGTACAGATTATTGTATTTCCCGAGCTCTCAATCACATCCTACACTTGCGGTGATTTATTTCATCAACAATTATTATTGGAAAATGCTGAGGAACAATTAAATGAACTTTTAGCCCTGACGGCCAACACCGATATTATGATCATTGTCGGAATGCCTGTTAAAGCGGACAATCAGCTTTTTAACTGCGCTGTTGTTTTGCAACGGGGAAAAATCCTGGCCGCAATTCCCAAAACGCACATACCCAACCACAGCGAGTTTTACGAAAAGCGATGGTTCGCACCTTCCGCCAATGCCGTCAGTGATACCGTTGCCCTATGTAACCAACCCGTTCCTTTCGGTACAAATATCTTAATCAAAGATCGCCACTTATGTTTTGGCATAGAAATCTGCGAAGATTTATGGGTGCCCATTCCTCCAAGCAGCTTTCACTGCCTTCATGGTGCCAATATCATATTTAACCTGTCGGCCAGCAATGAAGTGATTGGGAAAAGCGAATACAGAAAAGCTCTGGTGAAGCAGCAGTCCGCCCGCTGTATGTCAGGATACGTCTATGTCTCGGCAGGCGGAGGTGAATCTACTACCGACGTCGTATTTGCCGGACATACCCTTATAGCGGAAAACGGTTCTATGATTAGTGAATCGGATCGGTTTGAGCAGCAAGAGCAGCTTATCATTAGCGAAATTGACATATCGCGCTTGATGGCCGACCGTCAAAGATCCACCAGCTTCATGGAATTGGCGAAGCATCACTCCTGCCTCCATAAGGACTATAGAATCATTGGGTGCAAATTAAGCTGTATAGATATGGACATCTTCCGCAGGAACATTGATCCTCATCCTTTCGTCCCTCAGGTTCACGCCGAAAGGGATCAAAGATGCGAAGAAATCTTCTCCATCCAGGTAGGGGGATTGGCAAAACGCGTGAATCACACCAGCTTCAAACGTGCAGTGATAGGGATTTCCGGCGGATTGGACTCCACCCTTGCCCTTTTGGTAACGGCAAAAACGTTTGACAAGCTGGATATTCCCCGTAAAAATATTTTAGGCATTACCATGCCCGGCTTCGGTACAACAGGGCGAACCTATCATAATGCCTTGGCATTAATGCGGTCCTTAGGGGTAACCATACGGGAAATAGATATTAAAGATGCGTGCATGCAGCACTTTGAAGATATCGGCCACGACCCGGCTCTCCATAACATAACCTATGAAAATACCCAGGCGCGAGAACGAACGCAGATCCTGATGGATATCGCCAACAAAGAATCCGGCATGGTCATCGGTACCGGCGATTTATCGGAGCTGGCGCTAGGGTGGGCCACATATAACGGGGATCATATGTCCATGTATGCAGTGAATGCAGGCATACCCAAAACGCTTGTACGCTTTTTGGTACAGTGGGTCTCCGAAAATCTTGTAAACGAAAATGCTAAAGGCACTTTGGCGGATATACTGGATACCCCTGTAAGTCCCGAATTGCTGCCGGCCAATAATAAGGACGAAATCGACCAGAAAACCGAGGATATCGTAGGTCCCTACGAACTACATGACTTTTTCCTTTACTATATGGTACGATTCGGCTTTTGCCCCCGCAAGATTTTATTTCTTGCGCAGCATGCGTTTAAAGACAAATATTCTGCTGAGGTTATGGTAAAATGGCTCGATGTATTTTACAAACGATTTTTCACCCAGCAATTTAAGCGTTCCTGTCTGCCCGACGGACCCAAAGTGGGGTCAATTAATCTTTCCCCCAGAGGAGATTGGCGTATGCCCAGCGATGCCAGCTGCAGACTGTGGACGGATGAAATCAAAAGCCTAATGGGAAATCGGTAAAGAACGGACAAGAGGACGGTTTTCTGCTTGATTAAACATCAAATAGAAAACCGTCCTCAGTTGCATAAAAAACAGACCTCCTAACCCTTTACAGCCCCTGCCGTCATCCCCTGTATAATCTTTTTAGAGAATAACAGGTACACTATAATCACAGGAAGGGTTGCAATGACAAGCGCTGCCATCAAACGGGGATAATCGACCGAATACTGTCCGCTAAAATTTGTAAGACCTACGGGAAGCGTCTTCAAATAATCACTTTTAATCAGTATTAAGGCAAAAGGGAATTCATTCCACACATGAAGGAATGTCAAAATTAATACCGTAGACATCGCCGGCCTGCAGATGGGCATGATAATCTTCATCAATGTAACCGCAATCGGACTCCCATCTATACACGCGGCCTCTTCAATCTCTATCGGAATGGTTTTAATAAAACTCTCCAGCAAGAATATGGCCATCGGTAATCCGAACGCTACATAAGGCAGTATAAGCGTAAGACGCTTATTTAAAAGCCCAAGCCATTTAAACTGGACAAAGACAGGAACAAGCAGACTATGCACCGGTACAAGCATTCCGAATAAAAACAGCACATATATCAAATTACGTCCCCTAAAATTAAATCGTGAAAGGCAATACGCCGTTATAAATCCGATTGCAATAATAAATACCACGGAAATAATACCTATAAACATACTATTTAAAAAGAAGATGTGCATTTTCCCTGTTCGAATCGCTTCAATATAATTATTGAACTGCGGCGCTAAAGGTAGGGATATAATATTCAAACTAAAATCCTTTTGTGTTTTTAAAGATGAATAGGTCATCCATATCAGCGGAAAAATACATGCAAAAGAAAATAACAACATCATAACATTCAGTAAAATTTCTAATGTTTTTCCTAATAGGCGTCTACGCTTCATTTTTATTTCCTCCCATCAACTTTCTGCTCAAGAGGATAAGGGCTAAACTTAAAACCAATATACCGATTGAGATGGCACTGCCATAACCCAATTTAAACATTACGAACGAATTGTCATATGCATACTGTGCCATAACCGTTGAACTTTTACCCGGTCCGCCTCCGGTCATTACGTATATGTGGTCGAATACCTTCATATTTCCCGCTATGCAAAGCATAATGGCTACCTTTAACGTGTCATATAATAACGGCAGGGTAATATAAACCGCCTTTTTTATGCCGGTGGCACCGTCAATATCTGCCACCTCAAATATATCCTTTGGGATACTCTGCATCGCTGCCATAAAGATAATCAGATAAAATCCTATATACTGCCATATTAACGGTATGGTAACCGTATAAATTACATATCGGGGATCATCCAGCCACGGTATAATGAAGGACTCCAAATGCAAGGCCTTTAATATCCAGTTCAGCAATCCCATATCCTTACTATAAATAATCGTCCATAAAAAACCGATTACCACAGCAGATAATACGACCGGCAAAAAAATAACAACCCTGTGAAACTCCCGCCATTTCAATAATTTGGACATCAATAGTGCAGATACAACGAACGCAATACCCACCTGCCCTAGGATGCTTAACATAATAATCATGACATTATTTTTAAACGAAAACCAAAAATCTCCGTCTTGTACCAAATCGATATAATTTCCCAATCCTACGAATTCCATGTTTATGCCGCCGGACCAGTCAAACAAGCTGTATCTAAATGAAACAAACAGCGGCAAAACTACAATAAAACAATATATCAGCAGTCCGGGAGATAACAACCCAAGCAAAACCTCTGTCTTAGGTCTCATGAGCTTATGATTCATTGCCAAAACCCCTCATTTATCATTTCTTTTCAATACACACATATATTCAAAACCTTTACAATTCATAAGATCTCTTAAGAGATCTTATGAATTGTAAAAATTAAATCTTATTTTTACTCATATTCTTTTTGAATCTTCTTTGCCAGTTCTTCCGGCGTTGTTGCTTGGATCAGAAGTTCTTGCAGACCGCTATTCATCACTTCAATCACTGCCGGCTCAAGCTGCACATCATATACGGGAACCGACTTGGCCTCTGCCATAATATCCGCATACTGTTTAAACAAAGGTGTCAATTTGCTTTCATCATACTCTCCGGGGTTACTGGCAGGCATAGCATTATATTCCATGCTGATTTTGGCTTGCTTTTCATCGGTAAGCGCTTTAAATACCTCTACTGCGGCCTGTTTCTTTTCCCCCTGCAGTTCCGCATTCATATTGTAACCCCATCCGGCCCCTGCCGAAACAGCTTTAGCATCTCCTTTACCGCCTTCAACCGCCGGCAGAATAGCCAGCTTTGTCACATCGGCAATTTCCTGTGGAGCCTCTTCACTAATACTGCTTATTGCCCATGCACCTTCAAAAAACATAGCTGCTTTGCCGCCGTAATAGAGCGTTTTATGCTGCATATTATCGATACTGTTCATATCGGCATTAAAGGCCCCCATCACCGCAAGCTCCTGCACAGCGGCCAACGCATCAACAAACTCAGGCTCTGTAAACTTTGCACCTTTTCGATCCTTGATGCTCATGAACCAGTCGGTCCCTGTAAACCTGTCCCCTAATGTACTCAATATGCAGGATCCGACTACCCATTTCCCTTTATTGCCCAAAGCAATGGGCGTATAGCCCTTGTCCCGGATTTTTCCAACAGCATCTTTAAACCCTTCCCAGCTTGCAGGAAAAGAGGTGATGCCGCATTCTTCGAATATATCCTCATTATAATAAATGATATGTGTACTCTTGTTTGAATAGGGAAGGGCATAAATATTATCGCCCATTTTAAAATCATTGAACACACCATCCATAAATCCGTCTTTCCATGCCGGCGCCTGCTCCAATATATCATTCACAGGATTAATAAGCCCGCTTTCCACAAAAGCAGATACCATGGACCCTTTAATAACGAATAAGTCAGGCAGTTCATTTGCCGCTGCCAACGTTTTTATCTTGGTTTCATAGGCATCGTGTCCCAGTATTTCTTCTTCAATTTCAATATTAGGGTTGTTATCTTTGAACATTTCCATAGCATCGTAGAATGCCAGTGTGCCTCCCTCTGAACTCTCTTTCACATTAAAGTGCATAAAATTCAGCTCTATAGATGTTTCTTGTCCGTTACCGCCCTCCTGCTCCCCATGCGGTGTTTTAGATCCATCATCGTTCTTCGTACCGCAAGCCGTCAAAAATGTCATTGCTACCACTAGGGCAAGACACCATAATTTAAGTACATTGCTCTTCACAAAATCTCCTCCTCGTCATTTACCATCTTCTTACTTCTTACTACCGTGGGCGCCCACTTGCTTATGTATTTATTGTAAACCTTATTTTAAATTTAACAAAGGGGGCATTTCTATAAAAATATCCGAAATATTATACAAAAAACATATTTCCCTAAAAGCATTGTATTTTATACAAAATAATTTATAATAGAACTTAAAGCTGTCGTGTGAGGTGATAACCATTTTACAGAAAAAATTTTTCAGTCTCCAGCATAAGGTATTGATATTTTCGCTTATTCTGATTATCATTCCGCTTTTAATCGTTGGAAATGTTTCGTATTGGAAATCTTCGGAAATTATTCAGCACAAGGTTAGTTTGTCCAACTTCAACACGGTCAAGCAAATTGCAGGCAATATCGAAATGATTTTACAGGATGTACATGATACATCTTTGCACATATTTCAGAACGATGATATAAGAGATTTTTTGAAATTATCTTATCACGATTCTAAGGACAATATCGATAAATATAATATAAAAATTCAGCAGACATTAATGTACCTGCTCAGTTCAAAAAGATATATACACTCAATACACATCAAAGGCTTTAACGGCATTGCCGTTGACACAAAAGGCACCTACGGTCAGATAGATGAGAAAACAGAAAGGCAGATATTGCAATTAAAAGGCCGGGGATTGTGGATATGCGACGAGCTCTCTAATTATGATAAAACGACTACCCAAGCCTTTTCTTTGATAAGAGTCATGAATGATATTCATAATATAACCGATAAACTGGCGATCCTGAAAATAAACATAGATGAACAGGAAATATCCAAAATCTATGAAGATCATCTCATTAGCGATAAGGGTGACTTTGTAATCATTGACCGTCAAAATACGATTATATCCGCCTTAAATAAAGAGACCTTGGGTAAGCAAGTCCAAAATGAATGGATAAACAACCGTACGTTGGATGCCAAAACCGGTTATTACAAAATTCGTTGGAACGATGAGCACTATTTAGTTACCTACTATAATATCGGGCATGTGGATTGGACTTTACTCAATCTGGTACCTTTGGACGAATTAGTTAAGGAAAATAAAATCATACAGCGGGTGGTGCTCCTTGGCATTCTGTCCAGCATTATTGTATGTATTATCGTGGTTTTTATATTCTCCGTCAAGGTATTAAGCCCTTTAAGACAAGTTCGGACATTAATGGGCAGCCTTGAAAACGAGCATTTTGACGTTAATATGGATATTCGGGGAAATGATGAAATCGCCCTGCTGGGTATAAGTTTCAATAAAATGTCAAAACGCCTTAAAACACTTATGGAAGTGGTATATGCAACCAGGCTTAAACAAAAAGAAGCAGAATTAAAAGCACTCCAGGCACAAATCAATCCCCATTTTCTGTACAACACACTTGATACGATCTATTGGATGGGGAGAATAGAAAATGCTTTTGAAACCTCTAAACTTGTTGAAGCCCTGGCAAAACTATTCAGATTAAGTTTAAACAAGGGAAATGAATTTACCACTGTTCGTAATGAAGTAGAACACCTTGAAAACTATATCATTATCCAGCAGAAAAGGTATGAAGATATCATAGATTTCTCTATTAATTTGTCGGAGGAAGTCCTGGATTGTAAAGTAGTCAAACTGATCCTTCAACCCCTTGTAGAAAACGCCATTTATCATGGCATCGAAAAAAAAGGGCAAAAAGGAACTATCGACATCATGATTGAGAAAAAAAACGACCGGCTCTTATACATCATTACCGATAACGGTCAAGGCGCCGACGAAAAAGAAATAAACGGGCTGTTACAAAACGTAACGAACCATAACCGGGGATTTGGTATCAAAAATGTGAACGACCGAATCAAACTTTACTTTGGCGAAGAATACGGACTGCAATTTCACAGTACTCCGGGAATAGGAACCAAAGTCATCGTTGTACAGCCATATCTAAAAGGAGATGTTCAAAATGATAGGTATAATGATCGTTGACGACGAACCGATTATCCGAAAAGGGATCATAAGTTCCATAGATTGGAAATCTTATAATATCGCCATTGCCGGCGAAGCAAACAATGGTGAAGAAGCGCTTACAAAAGCCCTGGAGTTAAAACCTCACATTGTGCTGACAGACATACGGATGCCGGTCATGGACGGGCTGGCATTCTCAAAATTATTAAAGGCCCATCGGCCTGATACCAAAATCGTAATTCTCAGCGGATACGATGATTTCGCCTATGCCCAGGAAGCCGTGCATTTGGGTATATGCGAATATTTGCTCAAGCCGGTCGGTGCTGCGCAATTGACCAAGCTAATCGTCAAACTAAAGGATGAAATTGTCAAAGAGCAAGAAAAAAAGCAGAAAGAGATTACCGAACATATCACGTATTATGCAAATTATCAATTCATTAAATCAAAATTGATTATGAATATAATCAATCATGGCTTTAATGATGATCACTCTATTATGAAAAAAGCAAATACACTGCAAATTGATTTACTCGGACCGGAATATCAACTCTTTGTCATTGATATTGATCATTACTATCTTGTAACAAAGGATATGACGCACAAAGACAAAGAGGCGCTCCGATTCGCAGTTTTAAATATTGCTGAAGAAATTCTGCTCTCCACTGCGTCCGGCTTAATTTGTTACAGTAGTTCCGCACATCTGATAGGGCTTGTGAATATCAAAAACGGTGCTAAAATAAATCTCTTTGATATCTGTAAAGAGATTCAACACAACCTGATCAAGCATTTGGAATTATCAATAGCATTTGGAATAGGTACTAAAGTTCAGCACCTCTCACAAATTTCCAAATCATATCAAGAAGCACAGACAGCGTTAGAATATAAAGCATTTGAAGGAAAAGGGGCTATTCTGCATATTGACAGTGTTGATATTAAGAAGACCTCTATGCCTCTGCCATACCTCATAGAGGAAGAAAAAGAATTATTGAACTGTTTGAAATCATTAAATCGAACTAAACTGGATGGTACTGTCGATAAAATTTTTTCCGCATTTGTAAATGTTCCAATTAGTTATCATGAAATTAAAAAAATTTGTATTCGCCTTATAATCATATCGATGAATACACTGGGAGAAATGGGTATACATATGGAAAAAGAGCCGCTGGCAAATTTTAATCCCCATATTGAAATTGAAAAATACGATTTTATACAGGATCTGAAAATTTGGATAAAAAGTATTTTTCATCAATTCATTCATTTAGTAGAAAATCATAAAAATCAAAAGTACAAAAATATTGTTGCCGTGGCCATCCAATACGTTCAAGAGCACTATCAAGAGAATATCAATCTTGCACATGTCGCCAAGGTCGTATATGTCACCCCCAACTATTTCAGCAGAGTCTTTAAAGAAGAAACGGGAGAAACATTCATTGAATGGCTCAATAAGCTGAGGATTGAAAAAGCAAAGCTTTTGCTTAAGGATGTCACCATAAAAACCTATGAAATCGCTGAAAAAGTAGGCTATCACGATTATAAATACTTTTCTTATAATTTTAAAAAGTATACGGGCTATAATCCTAAAAAATACAGGGAATGGCTGTGTGCAAAAAAATAAGAGAGACTCTTTTTTGTCTCTCTTGCATCAATATCCTCCTAAAGGGTTTGCTGCACCGAACACTGTGAAGCGGGTAAACGCTGTGTTGTAACCCCAATTTTATATGCCGCAATCAGACATATAAAACCGGTAACTAGAATGAGTATGGTTATGAACTTAACATTTAATGATCTTAACACATACATTCCCCCTATCATTCATCTTATGAATACCGAACTTTAAAATCGAATATAGTTTAGGTTGCCGTTCGCTATTCTTATTCCGATTGATATCCTTATATTTATATATATTCTACATTTCTAATAAAATTCCTTCTTTTTCGGAGACTTTTTTTGTGATTTTACACAAAAGCACTGGTGTGCGTTATCTATAAAAGAAACATCCTACTGGTGAAGCACTATATTGTCCATACATCTGCGGCCGTCCAGAATGGTTTGATATAAAATAGTTCTAACGCCATCCGTAAGCTGTTCTTTTTTGCGCTCTATCGTTTCTTCCGAAAAACAAATATATCTGATCTTATTAAGCCATCTCTCCATTTTAGGTTGATGACACAAATAGAAACGGTCAATATATGCTTGCGGAATTTTTTCTTCTTTCCACAATTCTTTCATTTCTTTAAACTCCAATTCTATAAGGGCCATTAATTTATAATATATAATCTCATTACTATCTTGCATCTTTTCACTGCATATATTGTTGATTTGTAATACGATATCTTTCCACGCCTCAAAACTGATTTCCAGCAATCGTCTCATGTATTTATCTCCAAACGTAGGAATCTGGTATTTTATAAGCTCCTCAATATCCGAAATATTTCTTACATTATGATGCTCTGTCTTTAACATCGTATTCAATTGCGGAATCTTTAGGTTTCCAAATAAAAACGAAATAAAGTTACCGGGTATAGGAACCCCTAAGAGGGCCAGATTTTCCAAGGTACTTACCGTCTCCGTCAGTGCAAGGAACGCTATCATAATTTGTGACAATATCGTTGTTTTAACTAATGACATCACGCCCATTTCCAATAATCTAACCGTCATAATACTTACTGTGTAAGTAATAATTTTTTTTATGAATTTCGAAAGTCCTTTGCTGCTAAATTTTTTATATTTGATTGCTACCGTCATTCCCGTAAAAGTATCGATCATTATCAATACCAACAATACAATATAGGATGCTTCAATCGTTCCTAAAAATCTTGATACGATTCCTATAATCCCTGAGATGCACCATATTTCAATCAAATAAGTCGTTCGATTCACTCCGCTCTCCCCCCCAACACCTCGTTATTCCGCCTTGTTGTTAACATAATATCCCTCATTAATATGATATGCATTCTCTTATTTTTTGTTACTTTCCCGATTTAAAAAGATCTGCGGTGGAAGCGGAGAAAAAGCCAATCTTTGCAAAAATCTGTAACCCAAATAACACATTATTACAATAGGCATAATGAATAAATCGCGAAGTATTTAAACTTTATTTTAGTTATAATCTCACAAAAATATTACACCCTCCCTAGAAAGTACTTTTATAATTACAAAAATATGGTATAATATCTATCAAAATCATATATAGGCCACAATAAACCCACATTATACGATTAGTTGCAGGAGGATGCAAAATGATAAGCAAAATTTTAGAGAAAAAGTCGGATTATGCCAACACATGCATTTATCTTGATTACGAAAACATCTTTGAATTACTGAAAAGATACGGTGTAACCCCAATGCAAATCGACTTTTTTCCAAAACTAAAGAAAAGATTAAACGACACTTTCAAGCTAAATATTATAGATTTCATTGTTTACGGTAATTTTGAAAGAACCAATTTGTTTGACGCCAACCACCAAACAAAATTACAATCCCTAGGCGTTCAGACCCGCCACACCTCTAACAATGGTAAAAATTCCGGAGACTTGGAAATAACCGTCGACGCTTTAAATACACTACATAAAAACCACATTGTCGATGTCTTTATTCTCATATCAAGTGACCGGGATATCATTCCGTTAATTAAAGCCATTAAAGCGGAAAATAAAATTACATATGTTATCTCTACCAAAAACGGTTTTAATAAAATCGTTGCCGAATATGCCGATTTTCATGAATACATTGAAGATATTTTTAACCTCAGTGCGGATACCCCTCAAAATTCTTCAATACATGAAGACCTTGACTTTCAGTTTCCTGCTTTAACCGAGAAGCAAATCGCACAAGCAAAAGAAGTAAGCACCCTGCTCTACATCTCTAAGATTTGGGGTCAATATGAAAACTACGGTACCAGCATTTCCTTAAAAGGTTATTCCGCGATGATTACAGGGGTAACCAGCCGATTGCAGGAGGAAATAAGCGCTGATTTTAGAGTTGCCCATTATTTAAAATATGTGACATTATATTATGATCATCAAAAAGGCCTCTGCATTAAAGAAGGCAAAAATCGTTACGAAGTGGATACGGATGACGTCAGGCGGATCGGCTAAAGCGGATCAAGCAGATAAGGATTCTTCGTTTTAAAACGAAGAACCCTCACCTGCTTGATATTCTATCCCATCAACTGTTATGCTTGCAATCTTATCAATATTGATAATCTTATCAAAAACCTTCGTCGCCGTAGTAATATTTTCTTCCGGGAACCTTGATGCGCTAAATTCATTGTCTAAAAGATTCATTTTCTCTCCATTATCAAAAGTTGCTACGATTTTAGGGGTAGGAATTTGATATTTCGCTTCTTTTTCATACCCTTTCACTACAATACTCAAAGGAGAAATTTTCACGGTTTGAGGCCTGTAGGCTTGATGCTCATAATGGTTTTGATCCATTCTTATCTCAATGGCCGGGAGTGTGTCGGCCATAGGGATTTGTGTGCTTAGTTTGCCGCCATCTTTCTCAAAGCTTACGATTAAAGGCTCCGTTAAGATTTCATCCGTACTTTTATATTTTAATATATAGTATCTTTTGTTTTTTTCTTTTAAGCTTTCCAGTTCTATAACGCTGCTTGATGATGACTCGGCAGCATTTTCACCTTTTAATATTTTAAAATGATCTTGAAACCCTCTAGATACGTTTTTTGCTCTTTCATTTAATGCTTCGACAGATACCACGGAAACATGGCTGTATTCATCGGAAACAACGCCTTCAACCACCAACCTATAATCCTCATTTTCTGCCTGACTTTGCGGACTAAAAATATTTTCTGCAACTATATTAACACTTTCTCCGAAAAAAACTTTAAAAAATCCTATGCTGTCGGAAGCGAGTACGGCCACTGACATCATCAGTAAGCATCCGGCAACCAGCGGTATAAGTTTCATATTTTTTCTTTTCATATTGATCCCCTTCTCTTTCCTATCTAAAATAGTGGCAAGCATTTTTTCTTTTTGCCCGGGTTCGGGTTCTATACCTGCTAAGGCAGATCTAAAATCATCTTGCTTCATACCTGTCATCCTCCATTTCCATTTTTAATAATTTTCTTGCTTTATGCAGTCTTGACCGTATGGCGCTATCGGTCTTTTTAAGCATGCTTGCAATTTCTTTTGTAGGGTATCCCTCGTAATAATATAAATAAACGACATCTTTATATTTGGCAGGCAGGTTGAACACCTTTTCCAACACCTCACTTTCATTGGTATGATCCGAATATTCTTTTTCCTGCATATAGATTGCGCTTAACACCCGCTTTTTCCATGAACTCTTTAGAAAATTTTTACATTCGTTAGATGCCGTAACAATGAGCCATGCCTTTTCATGTGCCGCATCCTCAAATATCTTTTTCGCCCCTATAAGCTTAATAAAGACATTTTGAACAGCGTCTTCCGTATCATAACGATTTTTTAAATACATAAAGCACACTTTATATACCGTATTGACATGCCTGCTATATAAATCAACAATTTCTTCGTCCGTACGAAACAAATCGTTCATCCTCTCTATCACCCCCTCTCATATATAATACAATTTTAAACGACAAAATGTTGTTTTTTAAAATAAAAATGGGGAAGGTTCTTCGTTTTAAAACGAAAAAACTTCCCCTAAAACCGGCCGGGAAGCATCACCATGCCTCCCGGCCGTCTTTTCCTCTACCCACTATCCACTTACCCACTACCCACTAATACTTGCTTCTCGTTGTATACTGCGTATGCAACAAGTCATGAGACTTGTGTCCAAGAGGTTTTCCGAGGAAATCCTCATATATCTTTGCAATATCCGGATTTTCATGGGATTTTCTCAATGCCTTGCCTTCATCTTCACGATAAATGGCTTCCAGCCTCTTTTGCCGGATCTCATTGTTGACAGGTCTGGGCTGTCCGCCGCCGCTGATACATCCCCCAGGGCATCCCATTACTTCTATAAAATGATAGGTGCTCCTGCCCTGCTTGATTTCGTCCAAAAGCTGGGCGGCGCCCTTTAATCCGCTCGTTACCGCAACGTTAACGGTCACACCCTCTAAGAATCTCCATTCTTCCTTTGCACCCTCTATGGTCAATGCGGCTGTTTTGATCCTATCCAATCCCACAATCGGCTTTACATGCATCTGTTCAAAGGGCAGTTCTCTTCCCGTAACAACCTCATAGACCGTCCTAATAGCCGCTTCCATTACGCCACCGGTGGTGCCGAAAATATCTGCAGCCCCTGACGACAATCCCAGCGGGCTGTCAAATTGCCCGTCCGCAAGGTTTTTAAAATCCACACCGGCATCTTTAATCATTCTGGCCAATTCACGGGTTGTAAGCACCGCATCCACATTGGGCACACCGTCATTGACCATTTCAGGCCGGGTAACTTCGAATTTCTTTGCCGTACACGGCATAATAGATACTACAAAAATATCCTTAGGATCCAAGCCCTTCTTTTCTGCAAAATAGGACTTACACAGCGCCCCCAGCATCATATGAGGTGATTTGCAAGTGGACAAATGCCCCAGCAGCTCAGGATAATAATGCTCGATATATTTTATCCATCCCGGACTGCAGCTGGTAATCATAGGCAATGTCGGTTCTTTGCCCTCCAAATGTATCTTTACCTTTTTTAAAAATTCGGGCAGCATCAGGTTTTGTTGATAAAAGAAGCTCTTTATCCTTTCTAAAAACTCCGTACCCTCTTCCATAATGGTCAAATCTGCCGCAAAATTGGTATCAAACACGTAATCAAAACCAATTTCTCGCAATGCACCGGCCATCTTACCGGTAACCAATGTCCCCGGTTCATAACCGAATTCTTCCCCCAAAGCCGCTCTAATCGCAGGCGCAGTTTGCACCATCACCGTTTTCGAAGGGTCCAGCAGCGCCTCCCACACCGCCTGGGTCGAATCTTTTTCCTTGAGCGCCCCTACCGGACAAACCGTTGTACACTGCCCACAATAGGCGCAAGCTGCACTGCCCAGGGGCAGATCTTCCCCGGGACCAATCTCTGTGTCAAATCCTCTTGATTGAGCATTTAAAATACCGACTCCTTGCATCTCATTGCACATCGTCACACATCTTCTGCACAATATGCATTTCGACGAGTCCCTCACAATGGACGGACTGGTATCATCCACTACATTTTTGGATTTCTGTCCTTCGAATCTGAATTCTTCAACCTGGATAAGCTCCCCTAATTGTTGAAACTCACAATTTTGATTTCTGGAACATCCCAGACAATCCTTGGGATGGTCGGAAAGCATTAGCTCATACAAGATTTTTCTTGCCTTTCTAACCCTCGCTGAATTTGTACGGACAACCATCCCTTCCCGTACGGGCGTCACACATGAAGCTTGGAGGGTTTTGGCCCCTTCTACTTCTACAACACAAATCCTGCAGGAACCGATTTGATGCACCCCTTCCATATAACAAAAATTCGGTATCAAAATGTTATGCTGTTTTGCCGCTTCCAATACGGTCGTACCTTCCGGCACTGTTATCTCTTTATTATTGATTTTCAAATTTACCATATTGTCCTTCACCCCCTCATTACGCTCTTTTATCACATCTAAGACATCGCATTGCTTCTGCAATCGCATTGAGCTTATGGAAGCCCTGCGCCACGTCATCAAAATTATCTTTACGCGTTTCCGCATCCAAGAATTTCATCAAAAATCTTTCATGTTCAATCACGTCCGTATCACCTGTCGCCTGAGGGATCTCAATCGGCTCTCCTTTATTTAGTTCCCCGGTACCGCCCAACTGCTTGTCGATAGACTGAGCCGCTCTTTTGCCATCGGCAATGGCGGTAATCACCGTATCGGAGCCCCGTGCAACATCGCCGCCGGCAAACACGGCCGGCATCGTAGTCATCAGCGTTTCACTGTCAACTACGAAAGTGCCCCATTTCGTCACTTCCACCTCTTCCTTCTTGACAAAAGGGAGGTCGGAATACTGGCTGACTGCGGGAATCACCATATCTACATCAAAGGTATATTCCGAGCCTTCAATTTTCTTTGGTTTCTTTCTGCCACTGGCATCAAATCCGCTCAATGCCATTTTTACACATTCAACCTGTGTCACCCTATCCTCACCTATAAATCTGACCGGCGCCACAAGGGTGTGGATTACAACCCCTTCTTCCACGGCATCCATGATTTCTCTTTGATCCGCCGGCATATCCTCCAGTGTCCTTCTATAAAGGATATGCACTTGTTCCGCCCCTTTTCGAAGTGCGACTCTCGCTGCGTCAATGGCCGTATTGCCCCCGCCTATCACCGCTACGATTCCTCTGACATTGACATCCTTCTTCAAGTTTACGTCTCTTAAGAAATCCAGTCCATGGTACACACCGGATAATGCCTCTCCTTCTACGCCAACTTTTCGCGACAATTGTGTACCGGTAGCAATATAAATGGCGTCATGCTCACTTCTCAATTGTTCAAAGGATCGATCTTTCCCGATTTCCGTATTTGTAAGAATATTGACCCCTACCTGCTTAATACTGTCAATCTCCTTTTGAAGCTCTGCTTCCGGGAGACGATACTCGGGGATGCCAAAGGCCAATATACCGCCGGCAACGGGTTGTGATTCGTATACGGTGACATCGTAGCCCAATCTTGCAAGGTAATATCCGCAGGTTAACCCCGACGGACCCGCACCTATAATGCCAACAGACTTTCCTTTTTTCGGAAATACCAGATCCATAAAGGGTTCGTCGGCATTCAGCACATAATCGGCTGCATATCTCTTTAAGTCGGCAATTGCAATCGGTTCATCCAATTGCGCCCTTCTGCATTTGCTTTCGCAAGGATGGGTGCATACCCGCCCGCACACCGACGGGAACGGATTTTCCTGCCTGATCAGCTGATAGGCATCCTTCACCCTTCCCGCAGCGATCAGGGCAATATATCCCGGTACATTCACGCCGGCAGGACATGCATTCTCACATGGAGAAATGAACAAGTCACCGCATACACCGGCCGGACAATGTTTATGCCTGATATGTTCATCATATTCATGCCTAAAATACTTAATCGTACTTAATACAGGGTTGGGCGCCGTTTGACCCAAGCCGCAAAGCGCCGTATCCTTGATGCCCTCACCCAGTTCAAGGAGCAGTTCAACATCTCCCTCCTGTCCCGCTCCCTGGGTCATTCTTTCGAGAATTTCAAGCATTCTCTTGGTCCCCAGTCGACAGGCAACACATTTTCCGCAGGATTCTTCCTGTACAAATTCCATAAAGAATCTGGCCACATCTACCATACAGGTGTCTTCATCCATACAGATCAATCCGCCGGACCCCATAATGGCACCCAATTCCACCAATGAATCATAGTCAATGGAGGCATTCAGATGTTCGTTTGTCAGGCATCCGCCCGACGGGCCGCCGGTCTGTGCTACCTTAAACTTTTTACCCTTGGGGATACCGCCGCCCACGTCATAAATGACTTCTCCGAGGGTAATACCCATGGGTACTTCGATAATCCCCGTATTGTTAATATCCCCTGCCAGTGCAAAGACCTTTGTACCTTTGCTTTTTTCAGTACCGATACTTGCATACCACTGCGCACCTTTCAAAATAATGGATGCCAAGTTGCCATAGGTTTCAACATTGTTTAATACGGTAGGCTTGCCAAACAATCCCTTATCCGCAGGGAAAGGCGGTTTCTGTCTGGGTTCTCCGCGCATCCCTTCCACCGAAGCAATGAGTGCCGTTTCTTCCCCGCATACAAAAGCACCCGCACCTATTCTGACTTCAATATCAAATTCAAAATCCGTTCCAAGTATGTTTTGACCCAAAAGATTTCTTCTCCTGGCTTCTTGAATCGCCTGCTCCAATCTTTCCACGGCTAAAGGATATTCGGCTCTTACATAAACGTAGCCCTTATTCGCCCCAACGGCATATCCTGCAATTTCCATACCCTCTATCACAAGGTGAGGATCTCCCTCCAGTAAACTGCGATCCATAAAAGCACCGGGATCTCCTTCGTCCGCATTACATATCACATATTTCTGCGTGCTTTGAGCCTTTCTGGCAAAACGCCACTTTAGACCGGTGGGAAATCCGCCGCCGCCTCTACCTCTCAACCCGGATTGTGTCACCTCTTCAATAACAGCATCGGGCGTCATATGGGTGAGCATTTTGCCCAATGCAAAATACCCGTCATTGGCAATATACTCGTCTAAGGAACCATAATCAATACTGCCGCAATTTTTAAGCACAATCTTTTGCTGCCTTTTGAAAAAATCAATGTCTTTAAGCAACGGAATCGTCTCATGAGAGGCCTTATCTTTATAACACAGCTCTTCCACAATTTCTTTTCCCAACAAATGTCTTTTTACGATTGTCTCCATATCCTTCGGTTCCAAGCTGCAATAAAATACACCGTCCGGGTAAATAATCATCGTGGGCCCCACATCACATGTGCCTATACACCCTGTGATTTTTACCTTTACCGATGATGCCAGTGCATATTTTTCCAATGCCTTCATCAATGCAGCTTCTGCTTCTCCGCAGCCTGAGGACACGCAGCCTGCGCCCCCGCACACTTGAATAATATATTTGTATGCATTGATTTCATTCATATATTTTTGTTTCACATCATGTAAATCCTGTACACTCGCTATTTTGTGGTCCTGATCCATCTTTCCGATCATTTTTTCACCTCCTATTCGTATTTGCCCAAAATTCTTTCCAATTTATCGGGATTCACCTGCTTGTATACTTTGTCGTTGATGCCGATCGCAGGTGCAAGCCCACAGGCACCGATACATCTCATCACTTCCAAGGAAAATTTTAAATCTTTGGTTGTTTCTCCCACTTCTATACCGAGGATTTCTTTTAATCTTTCTACGATTTTTTTACCGCCTCTGACATAGCATGCGGTGCCTAAGCACACTCGAATGGTGTACTCACCTTTGGGTTCTGTCGAAAAGAAAGAATAAAAAGTGATGACACCACTCACTTTAGAAAGGGGAATATCCATTTCTTTTGCAATAAATTTTTGCACTTCCGACGGCAAAAAACCGAAAACAGCCTGTGCCATATGAAGTATCTGAATCAAATTATTTTCCTTTTTTTCATACTCTTCAATGATTTCACCGAGTAGTCGGAATTTTTCCTCCTCGCTCATTTCTTTGCACTGACAGTGCGTTAACGTTGTTGACATTGAAACACCTCCTAAAAGATTAGTTGACAGTGGACAGTTATGCAGCAAAGCTGCAAAAAACGCTTCAATCCTCAGCCCTCAACTATTTTTGACTTTGAAATATCAGTGACTGAAATCACTTTTTTCAACTTGATTTGATAGAACCGTATGCCCTACGCTGATTTATTTCATCACCCAAGGACTTACCTGTTTAAAATACAATCCGTGGGCAATGGTGATGACCCGGGCTTTTTCCGGTGTCACAAGATGATACATGACTTCCCCCATACCTTCGGTATACACAGTGATAATAGGCTCTGCATGACACAGTCCCATGCAGCCGGCAATCTCTACAATGACACTATGTATTTTTTCTCTTCGAATGGTATTCTGAACCGCTTTCAGTACTTCGTTTGCACCTACGGCTATGCTGCACATTGAAAGTACAACTGTAATGCGTACCCTGCACCCTTGTTTCCCTGATAACCTTTTTCGATTAAGTGCTTTAATCTTATCGTAGCTGTAAACACCTCCCATAGTTTTTCCCTCCTTATCAGGAATTTTATTAATATATACAGCAAAATCGATGCCAATTTTTTGTCGGGCGTACATTTTATGAAATTGAAAGATAGATGAAACTTTCCTTTATAGATAACAAACACTGGAACTGGAAATATAATGGTATGGATAAACCGGAGGACGGAGGTCAGAGGGCGGATATCGGAAAATGACTAAACAGGGACGGAGAGTAACATAGCAACGAGGTGTGGTATAATACTGGGGACATTCTCAACCATCATCTCTCAGCCCTCAACTATTTTTAAGTCTTGGAATACCTGTCGTTGGAGTAAGATTATATTTCCAACGTTACTGTTTATGATCTATATAGATGCCATTTGAAAGAGCCGCATCGATAGATAGGCATTGAAATCAGAAAATTGAGGATGAATGATAAGACCGTGTCATGCATGAGTGCATTTTATTGGATGAATCCCATTAAAAATCCGTCGGGAGAAATGCCTAAGAGGGCGGAAAAAGGCTGACCGATCATAAAAAAATGCAGCTGTGCATTAGTAATGCACAGCTGCATTGTCAATCGGTATCCGGTCACTGATATGTCAAGGGGAAAATAGCTGAAGGGTGTATAAATTCTGGGTGAAGAAAATGATTCCAACAAAGATACCGAACTTTATACCTTAAAATTCATTTGAACAAACAATGATGGTTCTACATTGTTTGTTCAAATATAAATTCAATTTTAAAGTTCAGTATCCAACAACTGGTATTCCAAGGCAAAAAAGTAGTTAAGGGCTGAGCATTGATAAAATCTAGAAAGTCACTATGAATGCTTGCCCAATTTCTTTAACTTCCTTACCACCGTTGACTGGTTGACCCCCAGTATCTCTGCTACTTTATACGTGTAGCCGTCGGCCTTG
>JAKSBV010000176.1 GCA_022360955.1 Bacillota bacterium | reverse complement strand
AGCTTTTTTCGACACTTCTGCTAAATTATATCTGTTGCTTCTCTCTCACATCCTTTCAAGCATTCACTTTGCATCCGAGATTATAAAACGCTTGACGTAAGCGCTGATAATATCTTATGCCCGGTTTATCAAAAGTTTCATGCAGTCCCAATACGACCAGGCATTCGGTTAGTTCTTCATCTGCCTCAAGACCTAGTGCCGCCAGCGCAGTCTTCAACTTTCGTGCTGCAAGGATGTTTATATGATCAACAACCCTATTGCGAATATTTTGTTCTATATGCGTTTGGTCACTAAGATTAAATAAAATAGCGTTTCGATTCACCGCAACTCTTTTGAGAAACCTTTCAAAAGGGTCTAAGACAAAAATAATATCCGCTTCCTTTAATGCGTTGCCAACATCATCGGATACCCAAACCGCCAGCCCGGTATCTTCACAAATACTTTCCATATGTTTTCGTGCATCCTCCCTCTCTTTCGTCGCTAATGTCATAAACTTCACCGAAGACGATAACATCTTTACAATAAATAAAGATTTCTCTGTAAAATACTGTTCCGCTATCCCTATACTGATATGAGACAAATCCTTGCCGGCATTTTTACAAACCTTTTTCAGCACATCGGGAATGAGTGCAATGAAAAGATCTTTGCCGTCAAATTTCCGGAAATCCCCTTCTTTATATACCCTTCTATAAATACTTTTATTCTCTTTGATATGGTTTGGAAGTACAAGGTGGTTCACTGCCTCCTGTTGAAATTGTCCGACGATGCTGCCGCAAAAATCTTCCAAAACGTCGGCACTGATTGTGTTTAACTGTTCATGTGTAAAAGGCAGTCGTGCAATGCGTATTTTTATATTGAGTTCCGCCGGTTCCTTCTCTTCATAGACCACCCGTTTAAACTTCGCCGTTAACAGGTTCAGCAGCTTTGGCCAAAGCAGGCGCTGCAAGAAAGTCGGAATAAACCTGAATGTTAGTTGATCCGATGTGGTGATTAACCCTAAAGTCCTCATCCTATTTCGCTCCAATCCTGTTATATTGAACCCGAAAAAGAATTCACATTAAAAAATATATTGAATTTTTCGCGTTGAATGTGCTTTTGTATCCGGTTCAAATATTAATAATATTTATTATTTCCGGCATATAAATATGACTGCATAAGGTATGATAGCTAAAGAACTTGCATAAATATTTATTAATTCGACTTCATTCATTCGTTGCGGACTTCCAACCGGATTGATCCGAAATATCCTTTTTCTTTCATGAAAAATAATGGGGGTATTTAATGTATCTGAGGTCGGAGGTCAGAGGGCGGATGTCGGAATGTGACAAACAGGAAAAGGTTCAATGCATTGTTATCCGACTTCCGGTACGGTGTGTCCCCTTACCTTAATCCAAACAATACAAGCTCTTAGATTCGGAATACCGGTTGCTGGAGTACGATTATATTTCCAACTCTACAGCGTGCTATCTTTAACGAAAGGTGTGCAGCAAACATGTTTATTTTGAATCCCACGCGAATATCTATTGCCCCATATAATCGGCAAAAAGCCGTTTCTTATGCACATAAGTGGGCATTGGAAAGGAATCCGAAATACTATGATTTTTCGAAAATAGGGGGAGATTGTACTAATTTCGCTTCCCAGGTCATTTATGCGGGCTGCGGGGTTATGAACTATACACCAAATACCGGTTGGTATTATATCAATATAAAGCGGCGTTCACCGGCGTGGACCGACGTAGATTTTTTACACAGGTTTCTTGTCAATAATCGCGTCAAAGGCCCCATTGCCGAGGAAATAGATGTAAAAGATATCCGGCCCGGCGACATTGTTCAACTCTCCTTTAATAAAGCTAATGATTTTAACCATTCGCCGGTTGTTGTCAAAACCGGCTCTACCCCGGATATAAACAACATCGAGGTCGCCGCCCATTCCATCGACAGGAATCATTATCCCCTTGCCAATTATGATTGGGCCCATATCCGTTTTATTCATATCAAAGGAGCCTATCACTAACAGCAAGTAAGCGGTAGATGGAGAAAAGGCAACTTCATCCCAAGTCTTAACCATCAAATAAAACCAACGTTTGACAAACGTTGGTTTTATTTGATGTAATTCAAAAAAGGGTCCGTAGAAATCGGAGGTCGGACAATAACTAATCAGGGGCAGAGCGTAAAACAGCAACGAGGTGTTGTGCAAGGTGGGGCATGCTCAACCCTCATCTCTCTGCCCCCAATTATTTGTAACCTTGGAATACCGGTTGCTGCAATACAATTATATTTCAAACTTTACTGTACGGTATCTACATAGAAATATGCGGTTGCTTTATACGTGCAATTCCCTGTGCAATCGCTTCTTCGGCTACCACTTTCGCAACAGCATTTGCAATGCCGGGCTCTAGGGCAGACGGAAGAATACATTCGGCACTAAGCCGATCTTCGCTCACCAGTTCGGCCAGCGCATAGGCAGCCTTCTGCTTCATGCTCTCGGTAATTTCTTTAGCCTGAACGGAAAGCACCCCTTTAAAAATCCCCGGAAACACCATGACATTGTTGATTTGATTTTGAAAGTCGGAGCGTCCGGTTCCTACCACTATGGCCCCGCCTTTCAGCGCTTCATCGGGCATAATTTCCGGCTCAGGGTTCGCTAACGCAAAGATGATACCGCGGTTCATGGTAGATACCATTTCCGCTGTCACAAGATTGGGCCGGGATACGCCAATAAAAACGTCGGCGCCTTTCATGGCATCCGCCAATATTCCCTTTTCACAATCAAGATTCGTCACCCACGATAACCTTTCTTGTTCCGGTGTAAGGTTCGTATCTCCTCTGCAGATAATCCCTTGCCGGTCACACAAAACCACATTGCCGAATTTCATGCCAAGCAGCAGATTTGCAATGGCACTCCCGGCCGCACCGGCCCCGTTGATAACAATTTTTAATGTACCCATCTTTTTCCCGGTAACTTTAATCGCATTGAGCAATGCTGCCGCCACAACAATGGCCGTACCGTGCTGGTCATCGTGAAACACCGGAATATCACATCTTTCTTTCAGACGACGCTCTATCTCAAAACATCGAGGGGCAGCAATATCTTCCAGATTAATACCCCCAAAACTCTTAGAGATCAACGCGATAGTCTCTACAAGTTTGTCCGTATCTTTGGTATCAATACAGATGGGAAATGCATCTACATCTGCCAGCTCTTTAAACAAGATACATTTACCCTCCATCACCGGCATACCGGCCGCAGGACCGATATCTCCCAGACCAAGTACCGCAGACCCATCGGTAATGACGGCTACCATATTGCCTCTCCGGGTGAGCTGAAAAGACTTGTCATAGTCCTCGGCAATTTCCCTGCACGGCCGAGCAACACCAGGGGTATAGAGCAAGGAAAGATCTTCCTTGCTGCGGAGGGCACAGCGGGATACAACTTCTATTTTCCCGTGAAGTTTTTCATGTAATTGCAGTGACTGCTGATTAATATTCATCATCTCATTCCTCTCAAAAATATAAGGATTTTTGGGTTCCATCGGGGAGCAGATCCACAGCTTAACCACATACCGCAAGGGGCATAACCGTTAGCGAGCCGGTAAATAGACCGATTCATTTCAATACCTCTTTCTTCATGACGACCTCCTAATATTTAATAAGTACTAAATACGTCAATCCATCTTTTAAAGCGCTTTAAATTAATCCCAAAAAATTAACTCTTTTTTAAAGCGCTTTAGCCGAAGTGCAAAGTAGTCGTTTTATTTGTGTTTATATAATATCACATTTTAAAGCGCTTTGCAACACCAATTCTATGGTTATATTGCATAGTATGCATTTATTATTTTATATCCTGTGGATAATATAAAATAATTTTTTCTGTCTAATTGTTTATTGATTATAAAATAAATCTTAAATATAGAAAATTTTTGAAAATATTGTTGTAAAACGCTTTAATATAGTATATAATAAATACGGAAATATTAAAACGTTTTAAATGACATTTTTTATTTATATATAACACGATAAAGAAATGACATATAGATACCCAACTTCAAAATTGAATTTATATTTACACAAACAACGCAGAAGCATCGTTGTTTGTGTAAATAGTATTTTTAGGTTTAAAGTTGGTTATCTTTACCCCTTCAGGAAAATGACATAGGACAGCCCCCGGACACACTAAAACCGTGTGTAGCAAACCGGAAAATGTTCATTCTTTATCGAGAGTTATATAGAATGTGAGGTGGCCCTGATATGGGAATTAGTCTTAAAAAAATTGCAAATGCGGCAGGAGTATCCGAAGCCACTGCTTCACTGGCATTAAATAATCGTCCCGGTGTAAACATAGATACAAAAAAGAGGGTACAAGATATCGCAAAAAAAATGGGGTATTTTCCAAGTGCGAATGCTCAAAGTCTTGCGAAAAAAAAGAGCGGCTTTATTGGTGTTCTGGTACCCAATATAGCTAATTTGCTTTATAGTGCTCTTGTACGAGGAATCGAAGCCATCCTTCGCAAGCGGGGATACAAAATGATCCTTGCGACCACGGAAAACAACATTGATTATGAAAGAGAAATGATTGAACATTTTATCTCTTTTCGGGTAGAAGGCGTTATTATCTACCCCATGATTCAGAATAATGATGACCCCGCTTATCTTAATCTACTGAAAATGAACGATATTCCTTTGATTTTTATCGGCAGCTATTATAAAGGCATTAAGGCTTCTCATGTCATGTCCGATATTTATGGTGCTATTTGTAATGCTGCTGAGTTTTTATACCACAAAGGCTGCCGAAGTTTTTATTATTTTGGCGGATGTAAATCTATCGTAAGCAATACCCTTAAGATAAAAGCTTTACAGGATACGCTAAAGGATGAGGGGCAGGATTTTCAAGAAGATCACTATATTGAGTTGGATCAAACAAATTATGAATGCGCATATGAAAACGCCCGCAAATTGTTTGCTTCCACCAAAGATGTCGATGCCGTTATAACCGCCGACGCCTATACATCCCTTGCTGTTTATAATGCACTGATTGAAAGCGGTCTCAAAGTCCCTGACGATGTATCGCTAATCAGCTTTGATAATTTAATGCTGCCGGAAATTTGTGCGACACGTCTCACCTGCATCGAACAAAATATCGATGTGATAACAAAAGATACCATTGATGAATTATTTGAAAAGATCGCAGGAAATGATACCGATAAAGATATCCTTATAAAAACAAATCTAATTATTCGGGATACTACAAAATAAAGGTTTGTTGTAGAGGGCGAAGCCTTAAACAATATCGGCCGTCAGGAAAAAAGTCAACAGCTTACATCTGTTGACTTTTTTCCTGCATCATTTTTTTTCGTCTTGTCATCACTCCGCCAATTCTCCCCGTTTCTTTTGCCGTAAGGCCCTTCCAGCCCAATCGCTTTACCTTTTCAAGCAGACCCAGTTCTTTGGCTATTTCATATTTGAGCTTTGCATTCATATGATCGATTGCTTTTTCGTTTTTCTTTTTCTCCATAATACCCCTCCTTTCCATGGTAGTTTATGGAGAAAAAAAAGTTTTATGCATGAAAGATAAAAGAGGAATAGGCAAATTCCCATTCCTCAATATCTTCATTTCTCTTTATGACTTCAATCGCAACCGAATCATTTTGAAGCACAGTCTTAATCACTATTTCCGGGGAAATACGACATAAATCACCGCCACGCTATTCACGTATCATTGCAGTTTCAACGGCTGCCGCCATTTCTCTTGCTCTATCGACAAAGAGCTGGTGGGCAATGAATAATTAAGAATTAAGAATGAATAATGAAGAGTAAAGAATTAGATTTTTAGGGGATTGATGAATAGTTCTAAAATAAAAAATAAATCATAAGCTGTTTTAGAACCTGTTAGCGTCTTATTCCCAACTCTCAGCCCTCAGCTCTCAACTGTTGTTCACCCTTGGAATATCAGTTACCTGATACCAAACTTTAAATCCAATCTATGCTTGAATAAACAATGTAGAACGATCATTGTTTTGAGTGCTGTCTAATCCATAACAAACCAAAAGGCGTTTCAAAAAAGCAGAATTGATGTAGGTCATTTTACGCAGTACAATGCTAATAAAAGCTTAAAGGTATTGGAACCTTTAAGCTTTTATTAGCGTGTATATGAGCAAAATAAATAATGTATTTTTTAAACGCCTTTACTGTCTTCGATTCCTAGAATCCCTTTGTAACGATTTCAATAGCTTTCTGAAGCTGCACATCTTCTTCTTGGCTCAGCTGCGAAATGCTCATTATTTGTAACTCTTCGGGCAGCTCTACAACCACATCGGGCTCTATACCTTTGCCATGAATGGATATGCCGTTCGGCGTATAATACTTAGAAACAGTAAGGGAAAGACCGGAACCGTCACCAAGCGGCAACACGCTCTGTACGACCCCTTTACCGTAAGTTTTGGTGCCTACCAGCGTACCCTTTCGATGATCTTTAACCGCTCCCGAAAGTATTTCCGAGGCACTTGCACTGGCACCGTTGGTCAGAATGGCAAGAGGGATTTTGATTTCTTCCTCGCCCGAATACTCCATTCTTCTTTCTTTGTTCCTATCCTCGGTATAGACAATAATGCCTTCCGGCACCAAACGATCTGTAATTTTAACGACTTCCTGCATTAATCCGCCGGGATTGCTTCTAACATCAATGACTAAACCTTTTACATCTTGCGCATACAATGCGTCCAACGCCTCATTAAAGTCTTTTGCCGTATCTTCATAAAAGTGCGTAATACGGATATATCCGATATTGTCAGCCAGCATCTCATGTTCTACCGTATGCAACACAATCATATCTCTGACAATTGTAATATTCTGGGGTTTAGAAAATCGACCCCTTATAATGGTAAGGATCACTTCTGTTTTCGGCGGTCCTTTCATCATTTTTACGGCTTCGTTCAACTGGTCTCCCCATACTTCCGTACCATTCACCTTGATAATTTTATCTCCCGGCAATATCCCCGCCTTTTCTCCCGGACTGTTCTCAAAAGGCGCAATGACCTTAATCAAATTGTCTTTAGGGTCTACGGAAACAACGACACCTATCCCTGCATATTGGCTAGAGTGTTCTTCCATCATTTCCGCATACTCTTCCTGATTCATATATCTTGAATAAGGATCTTTCACTGAAGCTACGATCCCCCGCAATGCCCCTTCCAACAACAAATCGTCTTCAAGCGGTTCGACATAATATTGTTTCATTATACTGATGATCTGACCTATTTTCACATCGCTTGAACCTCGAAAACCGCCGAAAAGCAAAGACCCATTGCCCGATATAATAAACAACGCACTCGTTCCGATAAATGTAACAATAAATGTGGCTAATACAAGTAAAATTGCACCAATGATGACCGTACGCTTTTTAAGCAACTATTCCAACTCCTTAGTAGATATCTCACTTTAAAATCGAATGGATATTTGAACAAAAAACGCAGCACCATCATTGTCTGCTCAAATATATTTTAAAGTGTAAAGCAGGCTACCTTTAACATGTAGTCTTCTATATCATATTTTTACTATCTAATTATTATACCTTAATTCACACAAAAGTACCAGCTATATTTTGTGGGTAGTGGATGGTGGGTAGTGAGTGGTGAGTGGTGAATAAAAACAATGGATAGCAGATATCCATACCGACCTCCGGTCTCTACCCACTACCCTTAAAATAAGCACTTCAACAGCTTTGTCGGCATATTCTCTACCCACTACCCACTATTTATAATATTTCATCGGATTGACAGTGGCACCGTTTTCTCTCACTTCATAATGTAAATGAGGCCCGGTCGATACACCAGTGGTTCCTATCTTCGCAATGCTCTGCCCTTTCTGTACCTTCTGGTTCACTTTTACCAGCAATTTGCTGTTATGGGCATAAAGCGTTGCAATACCTCCGCCGTGGTCAATGATAACAGTCCTGCCATAGCCTCCGCTCCATCCTGCAAACAGCACAACCCCATCGTTGGCCGCAATGACATTGGCATCGTGGGGTGCACGGATATCGATACCCTTATGGAACCTGACCGTTCTGGTAATCGGATGATTTCTATTGCCGTAAAAAGATGAGATACTATAATATCCCGGGGTTGCCCAGGCCAATTCTCCGCCCGCATATTTTCTCTGATTCAATGCCTGCTGACGCTTGATCTCCTGTTCTACCGCTTTCGACGTTTTCTCCAGATCATCCAACGCTTTTTCATATTCTCTTTGTTTTGACGACAATCTTTGCAGCAGTAAATTCCTTGATGTTTTCTGGACCGACAGCTCTCTTCTTTTGACTGCAACCTGATTTTTTATTTTTTCTCTAACTTCCTTTTCTTCTTCAAGCTTTCTTTTGGCCTCTGCAATATCTTCTTTGTCCTGGAGCATTTGCCCAAATAGCTTTTGATCATAACGCACAATTTGCTTCACAATTTCATATCTTGCCAAAAAATCGGAAAAGCTTTCCGCTTCCAATAATATTTCCAAATAGCTGGCACTGCCCTCTTCATACATAACTCTAATTCTCTGCTTAAGCAGATCGTACTGATGATCCGCCGATTCGGAAGCTTGTACAAGTTTTTCTTGCGTTTGGGCAATATGCTGCTCGCTTTCCGCGAGAAGCTTGTTGATCTGATCCAGCTCATTTTCCGTCGCTTCAATCTCCTGATCGATTCTTTCTTTTTCATACAACGCACCCTGTTTTTCTTTTTGGACATTTTTTAACAGCGATTGCGTTCTTTGCACGTCCTTATTCACCTTATTCAATTGCCGCTGCAAATCCTGCATTTTATTGGCATACACCGGCAAAGAGGAACATAACATAAAACCCAGCACCGCTATTGCAACAATTCTTTTTTTTATCTTCATCACTAACCTACCCCTTTTGTATTAAGCCGACAACGGCCAGTATAGATATCCAACTTTAAAATAGTATTTTTAGGTTTAAAGCCGGCTATCTTTAATAAAGGCTTCGACAGCCTCAGACCTTGCACCATCCGCTCCCTACAACTCACTAAATTACACTCTCAAATATTTTCTAATTGAAATCGCACTTCCAAGGGCCCCTATCGTTGTGCCCAGCGATATAAAAATAAGTGCCACACCTTCAAACACCTCATCAAACTGTCTGAGCCGGAACATCCCCAGGTTTTGGGAAATATATTCCGTAGTATAGCTGTATCCGTAACCAGTCAAAACGAGCGCTATGACTGCGCCGATTAATCCGATCACCATCCCTTCTACTATAAAAGGCCAGCGAATAAACCAGTCAGTGGCCCCTACGAATTTCATAATGTTGATCTCTTTTCTGCGGGCAAAAACTGCCAGTTTAATCGTATTGGATATGATGAATACAGCAATAAATGCCAAAAGAATCATTATACCCAGACTAAACATCCGGATTACCTCCATAATGTTTAGCAGCTTATCCACAGCTTCTTCGGCCTCTCTTACCACAGCAATGCCGTCTATACTGCTGATTTCTCCTGCTACTTCCCTTGTATATGCAATATCTTTTAATTTTACAATATAGGCATCCCTAAGGGGATTATCTTCGTCCAGTCCTTCTAAAATCCTTTCGTTTCCTTCCCCCAAATCTTCTCTTAAATTTTCCAGCGCCTGTTCCTTCGTTTCCAATCTGCATTCTCTTACAAATGCCAGATCTTCGATTTGACGACCGATTTCCTGTACCTGCTCCGCTGTCATACTCTCATCTATAAAAGCACGAATTTCTTGCTCATCTTGTATTTGCGTCCCAATATAATTCAAATTGGTACTAAACAAAATAAATATGCCAAAAATAATCAGTGCCGCTATCACCGTACCGATAGAAGCCAGGGTCATCAGGCTGTTCTTCCAAATACCCGTGAAACCTTCTCCGAGAAAATACTTTATTGTTCTAATCTTCATAACCATACACGCCCTTCTCGTCATCGCGAGCAATCATGCCATTTTCCAGTGCGATCACCCTCTTTTTCATCCCATTTACAATTTCCCTTGCGTGTGTAGCCATCACAACAGTCGTTCCTCGTCTATTAATGTCATAGATTAGTTTCACAATATCCCAAGCTGTCTCCGGGTCAAGATTCCCCGTCGGCTCGTCGGCAATTAATACGGCCGGGTTATTTACAAGTGCACGCGCCAAAGATACCCTTTGCTGCTCTCCTCCCGACAACTGGTGAGGACACATTTTGGCTTTACTCGCTAATCCTACCATGCCCAAAATGAACGGTACCTGCCTTCTGATTTCCTTTGCCGAAGCTTCCGTAACCTGCATCGCAAAAGCAACATTTTCATAAACGGTTTTATTCGGCAGCAATCTAAAATCTTGAAACACCGTACCTATACTTCTCCTCAAATACGGGATATACTGCCGCTTCAAGTTGCCCACATCAAAATCATTTACAATAATATCACCATAACTCGCCGTCTCTTCTCTCATTAATAATTTAATCAAGGTAGACTTGCCTGCTCCGCTGGGGCCCACAACAAAAACAAATTCACCTTTTGCTATATATAAATTAACGTTTTTTAACGCTATTGTTCCATTCGAATAGGTCTTGGATACATTGGTCAGTAATATCAAACATGAACACCTTGCCTTTCACAAAAAATTTTTATTTTCTCTGCTGCCTTCAAGCGTAATCAAAATTTCTATATATTTCAAAAAGTAGTGATTGACACCCAAATATTTAATTCTACATAACTCGTCAAAATCCCTGCTAAATTTCTATTTTTTTGTTAAAAATACAAAAGTTATTTTTTGGCACACACAAAAAGCCCGAAAATACCTTTCCGGACTTGTTATGATATGCCCTATTAAGTTTACCTATCATTCATATTCTCATCGGACTGGAAACCAAATATTTTTTAACCATCATAGCTACTTTAAATATAATGGCGTGATCAAACGTACGCAAATCCAAGCCTGTAAGCTTTTGGATCTTATCCAGTCTGTAAACCAGTGTGTTTCTATGAACATATAACTGTCTTGACGTCTCACTTACATTTAAGTTATTCTCAAAAAACTTTTGAATGGTCAGTATGGTTTCATTGTCCAATGCATCGATGGACTGTTTTTTGAATACTTCGGCCAAAAACAACTCGCACAGAGTAGTGGGAAGCTGATAAATAAGCCTTCCGATGCCAAGGTTATCATAACTGATAATATATTTTTCAGTATCAAAAACCTTGCCGACTTCCAAAGCTACCTGGGCTTCTTTGTAAGATTTCGCCAGCTCGTTGATGTTGCGAACGACACTTCCGATCCCAATACGTGCTTTTATAAGGGCTTCCGTATTGAGGGTATCTACGATGGTCTTCGGAATCCTTTCTATATCCTTGACATCATAGTCGTGCTTTATTTCTTTGATCAAAACAATATTTTGTTCGTCAATCACGATAACAAAGTCTTTATTCTTGGCAGGAAACATATTCTCAATAATATCATGTACATAAAGATTGTCGGACTCATAAGTGCGAATTAAAAATACGATTCGGGATATGTCCGGCTGCAAGTGTAATTCTTTTGCCTTGATTGAGACATCCCCGGGAAGAATATTATCCAATATAATATTTTTTATAAAATTACCCTTATCATACTTTTCATCATAATATTGTTTAATGCTTGTCAGACTAATCGCCAAAAGTGCACAATACTTCTCTGCGGTCTCATCTTCTCCTTGTATGCATACAAGATAATGAATCCTGTTTTTGTTTCCTATTGCTTGATAGGTATAACCGTTATGAACCATAAGATTCCCGTCATGCGTAGAAATATCGGGCATTTGTTCCAACTGCATCCCTTCTTTCGTAACATCGGAACACGCCACCATAACCCCTTTAAGGTCTATAACCCCAAATTCTCTATCGACAACATCTTTCATTTGATCTATGACGGTTTTAAATAACCTGCTTGACAAAACAAATCCCTCCCTAATATTATTAGTTCGCGGTTCGTAGTGCTTTTATCCTTTGTGCCCGGTTGTGAACTGCGAATGATTGTCACATGATTCTATTATACAATAAAAAAAAGAAGAAATGTACCCATTTGATACATTTCCCTTTTTATTATCTTCAATACATATTTAGTTAACAATCGTTCTTTCCGTATCTTTATCGAACAAATGCACTTTACTCATCTCGAATGCAACCTGGATCGTATCACCGGGCTTAGCCGTAGTTCTCGGATGTACCTTCGCCGTAAAGTTATGTCCTTCAACAGTCAGATACAAATAGGTCTCCGAACCCAGCATTTCCGTAACTTCAACATTGGCTTCAACAATATCATCGGGCAATGATGCGATATAATTTTCCTCATCATGCACATGCTCGGGTCTCAATCCCATTGCCACTTCTTTCCCGATATATTCGGTGCCTTCCAATTTCTTAGATTTGCCTTCCGGCAGCTTTAACGTATTTTTGCCAAATACGAGCCAGATTCCGTCATCTCTTTTTTCAACTTTCGCATTTACAAAGTTCATCTGCGGACTTCCTATAAATCCGGCAACAAACATATTGGTCGGTTTATTGTAAAGGGTTGTCGGAGAATCCACCTGCTGAATAAAACCGTCTTTCATAACAACAATTCTTGTACCCATCGTCAAAGCTTCTGTCTGGTCATGGGTAACGTAGATGAACGTTGTTTGAAGTCTTTGATGAAGCTTGCTGATTTCCGTTCTCATCTGCACTCTCAGCTTCGCATCAAGATTGGAAAGAGGTTCGTCCATCAAGAATACCTTCGGTTCACGAACAATGGCACGACCTAAGGCCACCCTTTGTCTCTGTCCGCCGGATAAAGCCTTCGGTTTTCTGTCAAGCAAATGCTCAATATCAAGAATCTTTGCAGCTTCATGAACTCTTCTCTTAATCTCATCCTTTGGTGTCTTTCTCAATTTTAATCCAAAAGCCATATTTTCAAAAACAGTCATATGGGGATAAAGAGCGTAATTCTGGAAAACCATTGCAATATCTCTATCCTTTGGCGCAACATCGTTAACCAATTGATCTTCGATATAAAGTTCGCCTTCGGTGATTTCTTCCAAACCGGCAATCATTCTCAATGTGGTCGATTTACCACATCCTGAAGGACCAACCAGAATCAAAAATTCCTTATCCTCAATATCAAGGTTGAAATCACTTACCGCAGTAACACCTCCGGCATAGGTCTTGTAAACATTTTTTAGCTTTAAACTTGCCATGTTATGCCCCCTCCTAAATAATTTGCCCTTCGCATTCATGTTTTTATTTATATTTTACATACTTAATATATCATATTGAGAAATTTCATGTTAGTAGATATTTACACAAAATTAAAAATTTCATTTTAGTAACATTGCATAAACAAGCCCTATCAATATAATGCAAAATGGAGACTGAAAATCCAGGGATAATCGGCAGTATTTCTGCATTCACATAAGACATCCTTGTTATCATCACTAAAACATTACGAAATAACCCTATAGACCGCAAATCGGAAATCAGAGGGCAGAGGCGGTGCGTGCTTAACCCTCACCGCTCAGCCCTCAACTACTTTTCAGCCTTGGAATATCAATGATCGAAATCATTTTCTTCACCCAAAATTGATACACCCAATCCCCAAGCCTTAATTGCTTTTACCTGTACCCGCGGCAATACGGACTTGTTTTTGATGATCTTCAGAAACCAGATTGTCTTTATGCCTTCTGCTATTTAAAAAATGTATATCGAAATGTCCGTTAAAATTATTATTTTTTATGTTTTGTATACTATGGGGCATACTGCTGGCCGAAGCAGCTATACGCCTCCCCTTATATTCAATAATGACCGCTCTGGGAATCCAGCTCCATTGATTGCCCCAGATTGCATGCATCGTTGCCGTATCCTGTGGGGTTAAAGGCTCACAATCAGCATGAAAAGCGCCATAGCTTCTTACAATATTAAAACGTTTTCCGGTGGCAACATCCATAACGCTGGCTTGTGCACCTATCGGAAAAACATATTGGGCCTGTGTCCACCAATCGAGATATTCCCCATATTGGGGACCCGGTGTATGTGTGACAGGGACATGATGTACGGGAATGGTCAATTTTTGTCCTATGCGTAAAGTCGATTGTTCCGTTAGCCGGTTGGCCTGCATTAATTCCGTCATCGGGATGCCATAATCGTTTGCAAGCTTCCACACGTTATCTCCGTTCCGTACCACATGTTCCGTATATGTAACATACGGCTTTGTACTTTTTGCCGGGATGACGATTTTCTGTCCTACATAGATGGTAGCATCTTTGGTTAAATGGTTAGCCTGTAGAATATCCTGAATGGATACATTGTATTTTACACTTATTTTCCAAATGCTGTCTCCCCATTGTACAATGTGAACGCCTGGCTCTTGTCCCTTATTTCCCTGTGAGGGTATCAAAAGCGTTTGCCCGATGCGAAGATGATCCTTTGGATTAATCTTATTCAAATCAACAATGTCCTGTATACTCACTTGATAACGTTCGGCAATCTTCCATAACGTATCACCGCTTTTTACTTTGTGAATAACGCTGTCTTCGGGCACGCCCACAGGAATTTTGAGCTGCTGCCCTATCTTTAACCGGTCCGGGTCCGCAATATGGTTTGCTTTTATAATATCCTGCATACTGACCCCATACTGCATGCTTATTTTCCACAATGTGTCTCCCCTATGTATGGTATGTATCTTATAAGCATTTTCAACCGCATAGGTCGCAGTAATCGGATGAAATGTCAACAGAGCCGCAATACCTACCGCCGCAAGTTTCCCCATGATTTTTCCAGACATATAAAAATCCTCCTTTGATTAAAGACAGCATACTTTAAACCTAAAAATACATTTGGCTAAGGGCGTTTTAAAAAATACATTACTCGTTTTACTAAAGATAACGAACTTTACACCTTAAAATACTATTTACACAAACAACGATGATTCTACGTTGTTTGTGTAAATATAAATTCAATTTTAAAGTTGGGTATCCATAATGTCCAATGATCAATATATTCTATTTTTTGAAACGCCTTTTGAACGGTTATGGATT
>JAKSBV010000409.1 GCA_022360955.1 Bacillota bacterium | reverse complement strand
GCGCAAGCTTACAGGCTCTTTGCCTTGGAATATCAGTTGTTGAAATAATTTTCTTCACCTGCACTAAATCCACCCCCACCGGCTGCGTATAAGCAACGTATTGACATAAAAATAGTGTTCCTATTCAACAAAAAGAACACTACTTCACATAATCATTTAATTATCCCTTTAACCCGCCATTAAGCACTCCACCAATTATTCTTTTTTGGAAGAATAATACCAATACGACAATTGGTAACATCGTCACCATACTGGCAGCAGATATTGTGCCAAATGGTATAAATTCATCTATTTGATACATTGCAAGGCCCACTACAACAGTCCTATGTGATTGAAACGTATTTAACACTTGAGGAATTAAAAACTGGTTCCAAGCATTTATAAATACTAATATTCCAATGGAAAAAAGCCCGGACCTTATAATAGGAATAAGGATATGAATGAACTTTTGAAATAAATTTGCACCGTCAATTTCAGCACTTTCTTCAAATTCTATTGGAATATCCTTAAATAAAGCACTCAAAAACCATATTGTCATAGGCAAATCAAGTACGGCAACTATCATAGCAAGTCCGTGATAGGTATTAAGAAGGTTAAATTTACTGTACATTTGGAATATAGGATTAACAATCGTTATGGATGGCAATAAAGTAATTGTTAACACAAAAATTAAGAATACTTTTTTAAACTTTATGTTTGTCCTGGTTAATGCATATGCTGCCATACTACCAATCAATAGATTTATAAAAACTGTCATAAACGTTATAATAAAGCTGTTCTTCACATAGTGCATAATTGGCTGAATTCTAAAAGCATCCTTATAATTATCAAATGTAATTTTTGTCGGAAGTAGTTTTGCCGGGAAACTTTCTATTTCTGCAGTGGTCATAAACGATGTTGACAATGCATACAAAATTGGAAACAGCATTGCAAACACAAAAAATACAAGAGCGATTATTAACAACGTTTTATAAATTTTATTTTTCATGATTACGCCACCTTACTTTGCAAACTATTTACAAATAATAAACTGATTAAAGCCGATACAAGTAACATGACTACCGATACGGCGGAACCATAGCTTATTTTTCCATATCTAAAAAAGGTATCAACTGCATACATTGCTGCGGTCTGAGTCTCACCTCCCGGTCCGCCTCCGGTCATAGCTACCATTAATCCATAAGATCTCATTAAACCTATTATTCTAAATAATAGTACTACAGATAGTGTGGGTATTAAACAAGGTAATGTGATGTGAATAAAACTTTTAATGCTGCCGGCCCCATCTATTTTAGCTGCCTCATAATACTCTTTTGGAATGATAAGCAGACCTGCCAATATTAATAGTGACAAATAGGGTGTGGACTTCCAAACCTCTGCAACTATTACAGCAAACTTTGCATTAAGAGATACACCAAAGAAATTAATTGCTTGAGACGTAATACCGGTTTGTATCAAAAAAGTATTTATAACTCCGTTATAACTAAAAATCTTTGTCCATACTATACCGGAAACAATGACAGGAATAGACCAAGGAAGTAATATAACAAGTCTGATAAATCCTTGCCCGCGCATTTCTTTATTCATAAGCAGTGCCAATCCTGTTGCTATGATCATTTGAAAAAATGCTGAAATACACGTGAATTGCAAAGTCCATTTTAGTGTCTTCAAGAAATATTCATCTTGAAAGACCTTTTTGTAATTCTCAAAGTTAACAAAATTATATCCCAATGCCATAGTCTGAGTTCGCATGTCAAAAAAGCTTTGGTATATTGTCTTTATTGCCGGACCCAATATTAAAATACAAATCAGCAGCATAGCGGGCATTAGAAGTAGGTATCCATTTATTGTTTGCTTTTTCATTTTACACCTCATATCAATACAAAGATACTGCTGTCTACCGCATTATCTCTGTATTGTAGTCTTAAATATTTTGAATTTTTCGCGTTCAATGGATGAAGGTATATATTTCGCGATAAACAATGCGACTTGGGGACGGTTCGGCTGTCTCATGTGTTTTTATGGGACTGAGGAACCGTCCTTATGTATTGTTCCTGCATGGGTGCACAAATTGTTTATCGCGAAATATATAGATGATTAATGGATCACTTGCGATATTCTTTCGACAATATTAGCAGCTGCCTCTTTAGGTGTAATGCCTTTGGTCAACATACTATGAGTTTCTACCTGAATAATGCTTGAAACTTCACCATAGAATGGCGTTAATGGTCTTGGTTCACCATGATTCATAACTTCTAATAGTTCTTTTGCCGCAGGATATGCTTCTATAACCGAAGGGTCATCAAATGCACCAACTGCAGCAGGCAATTGATTGATCGCACTCGCTTGTTCTATCTGAACCACCTTACCGGCCCTATACTTTAGGAATAACGATGCTGCTTCTTTATGCTCCGAATACTCTGAAATCATGAGTCCCCAAACACCAAGTGTGTTTCCGCCAGGTACCGGTGCAATACCCATATGCTCAGCAACCGTATTAATTTCCGGATTCATAAATTTACCTGCTTGACTAATCCAATCTCTTGAAAAAATTAAGTTTCCGGCTTGCATTATTTCTCTAACATCACCATTCCCAAATGTAGGCGTTGCTTCTAGTGCTACACCGTCAGTATAAATCATATCATACATTCCTTGCAGCGCTGCTTCAATCTTTTCCTCATCTAAGTCAGCTTTACCATCTTTATAAATGTAAACACCTTGGTCCCAAAAATGCTCCATTACTGCACATGTTAATCCCTCTGTCTGTTTCCATGCCGACCCATAGCCAACCAAATCCGGATTATTTTCCTTCTCCAGAATATCCTTTGCTGTGTCAACAACTTCTTCCCATGTAGTCGGTACTTCTTTGTTATACTTTTCGAGCAGGTCTGCTCTGTAATAGAAGGTTCCGGCATTTGAGATATATGGAAGTCCATACGTGACACCATTATTTTGGAAGGCTCCTAATGCGCTCTGTATGTATTCGTCAAGCAGTCCGTTGCTAATATCTTCTTTTAGCAAATCATCAAGGGAAGTCACCCATCCTGCTGCTATAAATATTGCAGGCCATGTGACATCTGCTGCAAATACGTCTATGGTAGCGTCTTTAGATTGTAAAACCGTTTGGATCGTTGTCAGCTTTTCATTTGAACCACCTGCAAGTTCCACATAGTTTACCTTAATATTCGGATACTCTTTTTCAAAGTCTGCAACAACTTTTTTCTCAAAGTCCGTATCAGGTTTGCCATAGTAATTAATCGTTACTACCTCATCTTTTTTGTCACCTGCTTTTTCCTCAGTAGTAGGATTTGGAGACCCACATCCCGCTACAGATACAATTAAAACGGCTGCCATAAGCAATAATGCAATCTTCTTCATGCTATCACTCCTTTTTTTCTTTTTTTTCTATACTTTTTTAATAAAGCCGGCCAATCGGTTTGAATAATGTCAAACCCCATATCCATCAGTTTGCCCCAACCTTTATCATACCCTTCAATGATTGACACATCGTCCGTAAGTGATCCTGCAATAACATTTTTAGGTCCAACAATAATAGCATTAGCCCACAAAAGCATATTCTCCGCCTTAAGTCTGCTTATTGTATGTTCATTTATGATTTGATTATCTAAACCGGTAAAAATAAGTTCTATTGCAGCAGGCTTAATTTTATGCTCAAGAACCCTTTCCACCTGCTCCATGTTTCTTACAACAGGCATGTACAATATTTTGTCATCATAGTCGGCAAACAAATCCAGATATTTGTTATCAGGCGGTGATTTTATGATTAACTGATCATACATATTAAATTCATCTAAAAACGGCAATAATTCATCTAAATACAGCCAACATCTATCAAGATTAAACAACGTTTTGCCTTTAAAGGTATTTAGTATATCAGCTATCCTTTCAACCTTATATCCTGTAGGTTTCATGTTAGTATTGATAAATTCAAGATTATCTATTTCACTTGATGACATGGTTTCCAGATCAAATTCTCTGCCAAATAACCTTAATTCCATTTTTGTATGAAAGCCATAAAATACACCGTCTGTTGATTTAACAATATCCAGTTCAACAATATCGCCACCCATTTTAACAGCACATATTGTTGATGCTATTGTGTTTTCAGCAATATTCCCCGTACTGCTGCCTCTATGTACGGCTATTAGTATTTCTTTTTTTTTCGATAGCTGTAATAATTTCTCTCTTACATTCGTTTTCAAACTATACCTCCTTTTATCCAATTCTCAACAATATTACCTATACTACTGTCTCTCCGTATAGATATCAGTGTTTTTTCTCCGGACATCTGTCATAATTGCTGTTTCACATTCGTTTTTAGTTTAAAACCTCCTTTTGAAATAATAATAGCACTAAATTTGATACGTGTCAATGTCCTTCATGTTAAATCTTTGTAAAAGTAAACATGAACCCTATTAAAATTAATAATGATGGAAAGTGCAATGTTACATATCTAATTTGCTCTCTCTGTTATTCCGTGTATTGGTTATCCTATGTTCTAATTTATTCATCACAAATAAAGTAAACGTTATACATATTGTTGAGACGATACTTATAAAATATAAACCTGTTCCGCATGCTAACCCAATAATTCCACAAGCCCATAAACTAGCGGCAGTTGTGAGACCTTTAACATTGACGCCTTCTTTTATTATTGTTCCGGCACCTAAGAAACCCATGCCGCTTATAAAGTAAGATCCCATACGGCCAGGGTCCATGTTTGTATGATTTCCCAAAATTTCAAATACCTTAAAATTAATCATCATCGCTAAGCTGCCTGAAATACAAACTAACATATGCGTTCTTAACCCGGCAGGTCTATTTGTGTACATTCTTTCACACCCAATAATACCACCAAGAACAAATGATAATATTACCCTCTGTATTATTTCCAAATCACTTAACCCATACATCATTTCATCTCCTCGGTCTTATATTACATAATAGTACTTATGTAAAAACAGTATAGCACCAATATTGATACGTGTCAAATTATTTTTTTAAACGTATCAATATATATGTTCGAAAATGTTGCATCCAGGTATAATCTAATGTATAATGCTTGATATAATTTAACCTGTTGTGCCGGTCAAATGGTAGTGGAATACTATTTAACCGGCATAACGCGTTCATTCAATAACTAAGGCTGGAGGTACAAGTAATGGCTACGATGAAAGATATTGCAAAATTGGCTAGCGTTTCTTACGGAACAGTATCTAATGTTTTAAATAAACGCGGCAATATAAGTTCTGAAAAAATTGAACTTGTTGAAAAGGCTGCAAAGCAGCTGGGATATACCATAAACCAAAATGCGAGTTCATTAAGAGGACGTTTAACAGAAAGTATGGCACTTATCATTCCAAATATAACGACTAACAAGCACCTGGATTTTTACAACGCATTAAAATTTATAACAAACAAATTGAATATAAATTTTGACCTATATCTTTCAAATTATAATCCTGTTCTTGAACAAAAGCATGCTGATAAAGCTTTATTTTCAAGATGTAAAAATATTATAGTGATATCCTCTTTAGAAAACCCTGCCGAATTTTACTCTCAGGCCTATTTTAACAATACAAAAATCATAATAGCCGACAAGAAGATTAATGCAAATAAAAAAAATATTTATAATGTTTTTTTTGATACGGAAAAAGCTTCCGATGATTTGCAAAAATACGTGAAGCAAAAGAACTATAAGAATATTTTATTGTTCTCCGAGCGCAGTGTTTTCTGCGATTTTTACGATATAAACAAGCTATTAAAAAAGGCAAATCATATTCACTATATAAGTTGCGATACTTCTTTTGATTTTAGTAAATCACTTGATATATGCAACAGTATGGAATCATATGATTTAATAATAGCTTCCTCAATAGAAAAAGCAAACTCGTTGCAAGAAGCAACCGAAGTTTTAGCAAATAAAATTGATTGCGACATTGTTATCATTTCATCAAAAGATATAGAATTAACTAATAGATACAAGATATATCACAGAGATTATGGAAAACTGGCAAAAAAAACAATTGATATAATCAATGACCATGAAAATACAGTTAATAATGAGTTTAAAATAGCAAATGACGGATTTAATACTATGCCTGATATAAGAAAATTAAACGAAACGCTCAATCTATTAATGCTGGACAGCCCTACAACTAATGTTATTATAAAAATAAAACCCTACTTAGAAAAGACAACAGGATTAAAACTTAATATAGTCAAGTATCGTTTTGACGATTTTACAACGATATTCAATTCTCCTAATGGTCTTAACATGTATGATTTAATAAGAATGGATATGGTTGCTCTTAAGAGCCTTGGTAAAGACGTTTTTCTTCCACTTGAAGAATCAAATAAAGACTTTTCCTGTATTTTGAATAATTTTATTCAAAATATCGGTGAATATACAACAATAGATGACAAAAAATACTGTCTGCCCCTCGACCCAAGTTGTCAACTGTTGTTGTACAGAAAAGATATATTTGAAGATGCAAAAATTAAAAGAATATTTTATGAAACTTACAAAAAAGAACTAACCGTTCCGGAAACGTTCGATGAGTATGTTATAATAGAGGAGTTTTTAACAAATAATATACCCAATGTTCCAAAAGGGGGTAATACATGTACCCGCTCCTCTTTAACTTGTGCAAGTGAATTTCTAACTAGAGCTTTAAGTTATAATCCTGGTTTATTTACTGAAAACAAGGTTAATATTAAATCACCCAAAACAGTAAAGGCGTTTGAAAATTACAAGAAGTCAAATTTAATTTGCGGCGGTGAAAATTATTCGTTTTGGACTGATGTTATCAAGGATTTTTCAGCCGGTAAAATTGCGATGACAATATGCTACTCAAATCATTTTAAAAATGTTGTTAATAGTAAGTATTCAAGTATAATTGGTAATGTCGGTTTTGCCAATGTGCCTGGCGGCAAACCACTTGTAGGTGGTGGGATCATCGGAATATCAAAAGCATCCAAAAAGATAGACGCTTGCTACAATCTGCTTAAATTAATATATAGCGATGACGTTTCCAAGCTTATCACAATGCTTGGGGGAAGTACACCAAATAAAAAAGTTTATTCAAACTACAATATTCTCTCCTTTTTTCCTTGGCTTGAGAAGATACCGGAGATTATTTCAAATAATAAAAGACACCTATTAAATCATAAAAATATCAGCACATTAGATTTAGAATATATTATTGGTAACTATATTAGAAACGCGCTACACGGAGCTATCGACATAGATTCTGCTCTTGAAATGATTGAAAATAGCATCAATGAGAAATCTTAAAACACAAAGAGGCTGCCCCTAAATGCCATAGACATTTTTCCAACAATAGACTATCGGGGTTCAGCAGTATTCTGCAGCGGCGAGCATATAGACATCCTCCACAAACTGCTTGACGCTGCAAAATAGCTTATCCTAAGAATTGATAGTGGTTATAGTCGTGTTCAATACAATTCGGAGTTCCAAATTCCGAATGGGGAAATTTCTATTTCACATTCCCTCTCCGAACTCCGAACTATTCTAACAACAAACTTTTAATATACGCTATATTATTTTCTAATTTTTGATCGGTACTTTGTTCGTTTGAAAAATCCTCAAAGGACAGATAGCCATCATATCCTATAGATTGTAAGGCTGTTAGTAAATTTTTTAGATTTGCTATTCCTTCCCAAATCGGGCACCATTTCGCCTTCCATGCGCCGCCCTCTTTCACCCACTTGGCATTTTTGATATGTACATGATCGATATATTCTTTGAGAAGTTCTGCCCCCATCTTATATTGCTCAAATCCTTCGTGCACCATATTGCCTGCATCGTGAATAATGCCAATATACCGGCTATCGAAATCAGAAACCAGCCGATAGGCCGCACTGGCACTGGGGATCATATTGCCCATATGAATTTCAAAATTGACTTTTACACCGTATTGCTTGGCCAATGGCACCAATACCTTAATGTCATGCACTGTCTTTTCCAATAAAACATGATAATTTACATCCCCCGTATAGCGGGGCACATTAACCCTAATTCTCGGACATCCCATTATTTGCGCAGCATTTAACACCCGCTCTATTGGTTTTGTCTGCTCCGGTGTCAGATAAGAAGCAAGGGCACAGATTTCAATACCATGCCTGTCACAAACGGATTTGATAGCTGCCGCGCTTTTTTCAATAGTACCGATCTCCAGCGTACTCTTGTTATATGACCAGTACCATCTTTCCTTTGGCGGAATAGCTTCCGGTTCTTCTTTTAACGCATCGGCTACTCTCCATTCAACACCATCATAGCCGAATGCTTTCAATTTTGCTACTGTTTGCTCTAAATCATAGTCCGGCGTACTTACGGTAAAAACAGAAAATTTCATTTCATTTTCCCCTTCCCATTAAGACCTATATGGCCTCCCCGCTATGACCCTATTTAGATAAACACTTTTGCATGCTCCGATGACGATTGATAGATGCCTTTAATCATTTTTAAAGCTGTCATACCTTCTTCACCGGTGATATAATCGGTTTCGTTCTCCTCAAGGATACAGCGATAGAATTGACCTATCAACTTGTTATGGCTATTGCCCCAGTATGTCTTATAGGGGCTGTCACCTTGATCCGATGCAATCCGTTCTTTCGCTCCGTCCCGTACCAACACCAATTCGTCATCGTTTATTTTCAGTATCCCTTTTTCACAATGCACTTCAATTTCTATCGCAGCATTTGTCGTAAAGCAATTGGTCGCATAAAATAATCCCACCGCACCATTTTCAAAGTATATGGTCGCATCGGCAGTGTCTTCCACTTCTATGACGTGGTCCAGCACGCGCGTATCTACATGGCCTTTAATGGCTTTTATATCCCCAGCCAGCCATTGCATGAGATCCAGTGTATGAATCGCTTGATTGATGAGCACACCGCCGCCCTCTGTTTTAAATTTACCGCGCCAGCTGCTTTGTGTATAATAAGATGCCTCCCTGTACCAAGTGACAAACCCTTTAATACCTTTGATCGGTCCCAATGTCCCCTCATCCAGTATTGCCTTTGCGTTGAGGGAAGTATTGTTATACCGGTTTTGAAATGCCACCCCCAAGTATCTGCCGCTTTTTTCAGCCTCCGCTGCCATCCTCTGCGCTTGTTCTTCATTGATTGCCATAGGCTTTTCTACTAAGACGTGTTTTCCGTTTTTTAATGCCTCAATGGCCATGGGCGCATGAAGGTAGTGGGGGGTACAAATGTGTACCACATCGATTTTCTCACTGCCCAGCATTTCTTTATAATCTGTGTAAAAGTCACAAGCATATTGAGACGCTGCCGCCTTTGCTTTTTGCTCCTCAATATCCGCTACCGCAACCAATCTTGCATCTGCACTACCGACAATCGCGTCGGCATGCACTTTATATATTGACCCGCACCCTATAATCGCAGCACCTAGTTTATCCAAGATATCCACCTTCTTAATTAGTTCGGAGTCCGGAGTTTGGAGTTGGGAAAGCGTTTAAGCTTTCCTGCTAACTACAAACTCTTTCATTATTCACTGATCGTACTTGTTTTTTACTTATCGTTTTACGACATGGCCGCCTAGTGCGTACCGGATACATCCAAAGTAACGCCTTGGACATTTTTCTTATAGGTCGAATTCTTAATTCTCTCTTGCAGCTTTTCATAAAAAAGTTCCTCGTCGATAGGCAGGTCGACCCAATCATTTATCCATGCGGACAGGTGCATAGCATTGGAAATAGATAGCCCTCTAATCCCTTCAACACCCGGTGCAAGAAGCTTGGTTCCCTTTAGAATCGCTTCAACCCAGTTGGTCATAATGCCTACATGTTCCGTTTTCTCCCCTACGATAGGTATATCACACTTCCAGCATTCGGGCGCACCAAAGCCGCCTTTGTATTCCCGATTAAACTGCCTTTCGCCTACACGGGTACGCCAAAACGTAAGCTTTTCGTCTTCAACAACAATTTTACCTCTGTCTCCGGTCACTTCAAAACGATTCGTTCCCGGCGCTTCTCCTGTAGAGGTAATAAAAACACCGGTGGCACCATTTTCATATTCTACATAAGCCGTTACATCATCTTCTACCTCAATGTTATGATATTTGCCAAAAGCACAGAATGCTCTGACCCGTTTCGGCACACCGCAGATCCACTGCCATAAGTCGAGCTGATGGGGGTCCTGATTCAGCAGTACGCCGCCGCCTTCTCCGGCCCAGCTCGCACGCCATCCGCCGGAATCATAATAACTTTGTGAGCGGTACCAGCTGGTAATAATCCAATTGCTCCGTTTGATTTCTCCCAGCTCTCCGGAATCGACCAAATCCTTTAACTTTTGATATAAGGGACTGGTACGCTGATTATACATGATCCCAAAAACTTTATCACTTTTTTCCGCCGCTTCATTCATTTCACGCACCTGTTTCGTATAAACCCCGGCCGGTTTTTCACTCAATACGTGCAGATCATTTTCCAACGCCTTAATGGTTAAAAGCGGATGATCGTAATGGGGGGTCGCAATGAGTACCGCATCGACTGCTTTAGCTGCAAAAAATGCATCGGCGTTGTCAAACGTCTGAATATGATCTCCTAAATGCTCTGTCGCATATTTTAATCTTTCCGGATTGGTGTCACAAACTGCAACCAATTCTCCTCCCGGTACTTTCCCTGCTACCAGGTTTCTGGCATGGCTTGTTCCCATACCGCCAATACCGATAATACCTATACGTACTTTATCCATAAGTCTGCCTCCTTTATTCATAGGCAACGGTTCACGGTTTAGATAATCTCTTCCGTGAACCGTAACCCTTACCTGTACTCTATGTTATGCTTCAATTTCTCTTACAATTTTCTTCAACGCGTGAGTTGCAATTGCAAATTTCCCCTGCCCTCCTTCAGGCAAGTCCTCAATATCCAAATCTTGCTCCAATGACGCCAACCCTTCAAAGGAACCCAGGTGAGGCTCCAATGACAAGAAACCTTCAAAACCGCTGTTGTAAAGGGCCGTTAGGATTTCTTTTACTTTTCCGTCTCCGTGCCCTGCCGGCACGACACTGTGGTTACTATACAAAGCATCTTTAATATGCATATATACAACGTGATCTTTTAACAATTCATAGGCTTTCGGAAAAGTTTCTTCATCACACTGGATAAAATTAGCGGGGTCAAAAACAGCCTTTACATAATCGCAATTCATGGTTTGCAGTAAATCAAGGCATCTTTCTGCGGTATCCCCGTAGATCCCCTTTTCATTTTCATGCAGAAGCACTACACCCGCCCCTTCTGCCACTTTTACAAACTGGCTCCAGCGGTTCATCACTTCATCTCTGTACTTTTCCGGGTCTTCTCCCTTGGGCATAAAAAAGCTAAACATTCTAATATATTTTGTTTCCATGATTTTGGCGATTTCAATGGTATGTTTGAAAAGGTCCAGATGCGGTGCAAAATCGTCGGTAATATTAATTTTTCCAACCGGCGAACCTACCGCCGAAAGCTTGAAACCTCTCGCATCCAACTGTCTTTTGATTTCCTTCACTTCTTCTAAAGAATACTCTACAAGACCCTTTCCGTTCACACCCCGCATTTCGATATAACGAATGTCGTGTTGTCCCAAAACCTCCATTTGGATATTCAAATCCATATCAATCTCATCGGCAAATGCAGATAAAATAAACTGACTCATTACTGTGTCTCCTTTCATCTTTTCACATTTATATAATGTATTTTTTAAAGCGCCCTTATGCAAATGTATTTCAAAGTTGCAGTTGGTTATCTTTAACACAATTATATATGAATATTTACATAGAATCTAGGGGGATTTTGCTTTAAATATTGCAAATATTGCGGTATAATGTATATAGTTCGGAGTTTGGAGTGCGGGGTTCGGAGATGATGGTTTGGGGTTAGAGAACAGCGCACGGGATTTTGGAGTTTTGGAATTTTATGTTTTATTTATTGAAATGTGTGGGAGGTTTTGGGACATGAAAAAATATTCTTGTGTATATAACAGCAGTGAAAACGAATTCAATTTTCATCACTCGATTACCGCGCCCCCTCCTAATCCGGCTATTCATATTCATGATTGTTATGAGATATATTATTTCCTTTCCGGGGATGTGACCTATTATATTGAAGGACAAACTTATCAATTAAAACCTAACGATTTGTTAATCATCAATAACCGTGAGCTTCATCGGCCTCTCTTTAACTCCGATCAGCCCTATGAAAGGATTACCATCCATTTTAGGCCGGAGTATGTTTCCTTTTTTCAAACAAGCGAATATTCCTTGCTCTCTTATTTTGAAAAACGGAAATTGGGCCATTACAATAAAGGCGCTGCCGAGGAGGTATTGGAATACGGGATTGACCGTTACTTTGATCAGATCGAGCATTATGTCAAGGAAGATGCTGCGGAAAGCCCCATCATGATTCGTACGCTTTTTGTGCAAATGCTGATCAGGCTCAGCAAAATTTTCACCTACACCAAAAATATTGTTTTCAAAGCTTCCGAATACGATAAAAAAATTGCGGCCATATTGGATTATATCAACACCCATTTACACGAGAAAATAACCCTTAATATGCTGGAACAAATATTTTTCGTGAATAAATACTACCTGTGCCATATTTTTAAAAAGAATACCGGATTTACCGTGATGGAATATGTGACGTATAAGAGGATCATGAAGGCCAAAGAGCTGCTCGCGCTGAAGACGCCTGTCATTGAAACCTGCCACACGGTCGGCTTTAACGATTATTCTAATTTTTATAAAGTTTTCAAAAAAATTGTGGGGACTTCACCCCGCAATTTTATGCAGAAATAAATAAGGCTGCACATATATCGCAGCCTTATTATACCTTTATTGATGTTTGAAGATACTCAAAGCGTCTGTCTGATTCTCCTTATCATCTCATTGAAAAATGCCGTTAGTGTTTCCTCGGAAAGGTGGGGTGCATTCTCCAATGTATGCAATGCACAATCAGGCAATAGTGCCGCCGTTTTCATTGCGGCAGCAAAAGGGGCTTCTTCATCCGTTTTGCTATGCTGCATAAAAACAGGCTGCCTGACATCCTTCAAGACAAAGCCCCAGTCTAAAGATTGCAATTTGGCTTCCCGTGCCATCCCAAGGCAATTGTTTGCCATTGAATCGCGAAAATCATCCAATGCCAACACCTCTTCGGGAAGCGGCGCCAGGTACATTTCATACAGAGATTTTGCAATTTGTTCAAGGCTTGATTGCCTGTAGAACGCATATTCCTTTTTAACATTTTGCAGGTTGGGGTAAGTATTTATAACATCGGTTTCACGCATGGCCGGAAGGCCGCTGTAAATAAAAATACGCTGTACCTTATCCGGCATCAATGCCCCAAGCGCATAACAATAAGGCGTACCCGCTGACATTCCGAGCACATCAAATTTACTCAGTCCCAATGCTGCAACAAGGGGCATCATCATTGCCGCCCAATCGGCATAGCTTTTCATTTCACAAACAGAGGACTCTCCATACCCGGGACGGGCAATACTGATTATACGAACTCCTTTACCTCTCAGCCGTTCTTCCATATCCGGCTGGATGATACTGCCCACAAGGCCATGGTGCACCAATACAGGATAACCCTTCTTGTCTCCGTAATCCGTATACGCCAATGTACACCCTTCGTCAACACATATTGTTTGAATCATCATATCCCCCCAATAAAGATAGCCAACTTTAAACCTTTAAATACTATTTACGCAAATAACGATGATTCTGCGCTTTTTGTGTAAATATAAATTCAATTTTAAAGTTGGGTATCTATAAGCCTTCATAGCTAAAAAATCATCCGATTGCATATATATAACATATACATGCTCAAATGTATTTTATGAAAGTGATTATCATTATCTATTAATAGTTTAACAACCTTTTTCTATTCTGTCAATTGTACTTTTACTCACTTACCTGTTCATTTCGCTCTCTATTCCCTCTTTCTTATGACTCTTGATAACTTTCACAATTTCCTCATAATCACAAGCCGGCATATCTCCCGGCACGGTATTCTTGATCGCCGCCATTGCATTGCCGAATTCCAAAGCCTTTTGGAGACAGTTATATTTTATGAGTCCAAAAAGCGTACCTGCCAGATAGGCGTCTCCGCTTCCGATTCTATCTACTACCTCAATTTCTTCATAGGGCTCTTCCGTATAGAATCTGTCTTCCGCTGCGCTATAAATCTTAGAGCTCCAGGTATGCCTTGTGGGGCTCATCACCTTTCTCATCGTAGCCGCAACTACTTTTACGCCGTAGGTTTTGGTATAGTTCCGCATGATTTCTTCCAAAGTACCTTCTTGTCTCAGCATTCTTCTTGAGGTTTCCTCGGACACAAAAAGGATATCAATATAGGGCAGTACGGATAAAATCGTTTCTCTGGCTGTTTCTTCATCCCACAAAGAGGCCCGATAATTCACATCGAAAGAAATAAGTACACCCTGTTCTTTAAAGCGTTTGATCATTTCAATGGCTACTTCTCTGACATTTTCACTCAACGCAAGGGATGTGCCGCTTACGTGAAATACTTTTGTATTGCTGAAAACCGAAACATCAATTTCGTCTAAACGGATGGATGATAAAGAGGACTGATAACGGTCATACACTACCGTCGGTTTTCTCGGATATGCGCCGCTTTCGTAGTAATAGATCCCCAACTTTTTGTGTGCTGAACTGTCATACACCAGGAAATCGTCACTTACATTACAAAAACGTATCTTATGCTTGACAAACTTCCCTATCTCATTGCCGGGCAGCTTCGTGACAATGCCCGTTCGCAATCCTAGAAGAGATATCCCGGATACCACATTTAGTTCCGATCCGCCGGCCTTTTTTTCAAAAGTCTCGGATAATGATATCCTTTCCTTATTAGGTGATGATAGCCGCAGCATCACCTCCCCAAAACCAATCACATCAAATGCTTTAGTCGCAGACAATGCTTTTTCAAAAATCATATGGACCTCCTTCCTTTTTAAAAAGGGCCCCAAAATATCTTTGGGGCCCCCATAGAAAAATATATAAAGTATAGGAACTAGCACTGTGTTTTGCGATAAACCTTATTACATAGGCTTTATGTTTAATCTGTCACGAAGTATATAGCTTCATACATTCAACGCAAATTCCTTTTTGCGCTCAATATCGTTTATCGCTGGACTCTGCCTGAACCGTCACCTTTCATGAGGTTCTTGACTTCATCTACCGATACAAGGTTGCAATCCCCTTCTATCGTATGTTTTAAGCATGAAGCCGCTACTGCAAATTCTATCGTATCTTGCATGCCGTATTCGTTTAACAATGCGTAAATCAAGCCGGCTCCGAAGGAATCTCCGCCTCCGACCCTATCAACAATCATGATATTATACTTCTTCGATTTATAGAAAGCTTCACCGTCATATAAGAGGGCGGACCAATTATTTACAGATGCGGACAAGCTCTCTCTTAAGGTGATCGCAACTTTCTTAAATCCGAATTTGTCTACAAGCTTTTTGCAAACTTCTTGATAGCCTTCGTCACTCAAGTGCCCGGAAGTAATATCCGTCTCTTGTGCTTTGATGCCGAATACTTTTTCCGCATCTTCTTCATTGGCGATGGCCACATCAACATATGGCATTAATTCTGACATCACTTTGTTGGCTTTTTCCGATGTCCATAGCTTTTTTCTGAAATTCAAGTCACAGCTAACTTGTACACCGGCTTCTTTAGCAGCCTTGCAGGCTTCAAGACAAAGGGCTGCGGCGCTATCGCTAATGGCAGGTGTAATACCTGTAAAGTGGAACCATTCCGCCCCTTCAAAGACCGCTTTCCAGTCAAAATCTCCCGATGCTGCGGTAGCAATCGCGGAATGGGCTCTGTCGTACACCACATTGGATGCCCTCTGTGATGCACCTTTCTCAACAAAGTATATACCCAATCTCTCTCCGCCTCTGGCGATGTATTGGGTATCCACGCCATATTTTCTTAATTCATTACGGCATACATCACCGATCGGGTTCTGAGGTAATTTTGTAACAAAAGCTGCATTCATTCCATAGTTTGCAAGAGAAACTGCAACATTTGCTTCTCCGCCCCCATATACGACATCAAAACTTTTTGCCTGCACGAATCTTTGATGATCGGGCGTCTGCAGTCTCAACATAATTTCACCGAAAGTAACGACTTTCTTACTCACTGTAATCATCCTTTCTCTTTATAGATACAAAACTCTGGGTGTATTCATCTTCATTACATGCACCCGGAACTTTTAAATAGCATTTATATCAGGACAAATAAAACCTGTATCCTGTGCACTAAGCAAGCCCTCTTGCTTCTTTGATCTTCTTTACAAATTCTTTACCCACCGTCGTAATAGCCGCATAATCTCCGGTTTTCGCACCTGCTGTCAGAGAACTGCCGGCTCCTACCGCTACGGCACCGGCTTTAATCCACTGGTCCACATTGTGAACATCCACACCGCCGGTAGGCATCAATTTAGCGTAGGGTATAGGCCCTTTAATCGCTTTGATAATTTTAGGACCAAAAGCGTCTCCCGGGAAAATCTTGATAATATCCGCTCCCGCTTCCATCGCTTCCACAACTTCCTTAATACTCATTGCTCCCGGCATACAAGCTATTCTATACCGATTGCATAATTTCACCGTTTCCGCATTAAAATGCGGACTCACTACATATTGTGCGCCTGAAAGAATAGAAATTCTCGCAGTTTCCGAATCCATTACCGTCCCTGCACCTAAAATGATTTCTCCTTTGGTATAGGTTCTCGCCAGTTCTTCAATAACCTTATGGGCTCCCGGCACGGTAAACGTCATCTCAATAGCAGCCACGCCTCCTTCAATACAAGCATCGGCAATCCTACGAGCCTGTTCGCTGCTTTCAGCTCTGACAACAGCCACGATTCCGGCATCACATATTTTTGTAATAATCCTTTCCTTATCCAACATGGTAAAAAACCTCCCTCTTTTTTCTAATGAAGAATTATGAATGATTACTTACTCCCTCTTCTCCATCTATCGTTCTAATTTTCTATCGTTGTTTCACACTGCAAAACTCCGTTTTATTTATCATCATACTATAAATCCCTCAACCGGGACCTATAAAATGAAAATTATTATAAAAATGCATTGTTCGGTTATCTCCATATCTCCATACAAGCCAAACCTTATCCTACTCCCTCTTCCTAGCAACATCCTTAATTATTCATTCTTCATTATTAATTATTCATTACTCATTGCCCCTATACCCCATTCTTCTGGATATGGCCCGGGCCGCTTTTGTTACATAGCCGCTTATGTCATCATCCTTCTCCTTGGAGATAATAGGACTTGGTCCTGACGTACTGACGGCTGCTATCACTTTACCCCTATAGTCGTAAATAGGTGCAGCAATACATCTTATCCCCTCTTCATGCTCTTCATCATCAATGGTCCAGCCTCTTTTTTGGGCTTCCCCTATTTGTTTGATGATTTCTTCTGCCTTTGTCAAGGTATTGGGTGTATACATCTTCAATTCTCTTTGATCAAGAAGCTTTTCAATGTCACTATCCGTCAAGCCCGTTAAAAGCGCCTTTCCTACGGCAGAGCAATGTACGGGAACACGCTTCCCGATCTGGGAATACATGCGGATGGTATTTAGAGTCTCCACCTTTTCAATATAAGTGGCCTCCCCATCTACAAAAGTTGCAAGATGAACCGGTTGTGTACTTTCTGCCGCCAGTTGCCTTAAATAAGGGGCCGCTTCGGTTTTAAGCTCAATACTATTAAGATGAATGCTGCTGATTTCAACGATTTTTAATCCTAAGCTGTAGGTTCCGTAATCAACGCTTTTTTCGATATACCCTCTTTCTCCAAGGGCGTTGAGCAGCCTGTGCACCGTACTCTTATGCAACCCGATCCGGCGACCGATCTCGGTAACCCCAAGCCCGCTCTTCTCTGTTGCCAATAATTCCAATATATCTAAAGCCCTGTCCAGGGTCTGTACGCCTCTTCCTGACACTTCATCACGTCCCACTATATAAAACATCGTTTCACTATAGGTATCTTATCATATTTTGAAGGGTATTTCAATAGGGTATGATAAAAAAGGGGATATAAATTCTAGTTGCAGAAAAGTATTCCAACAAAAATACCGAACTTTAAACCTTAAACGGGTGTATTTAGTGTAGGTGAAGAAATTTATGGAAATGACCTTATGTACCAGAGGTCGGAGATCAGAGGGCGGAAGTCGGAATATAACCAAACAGGGGCCAAAGTAATCAGCGACAAGCGTATCATAAATGGTGGATGGTCCATCCTCAGCCCTCAACTACTTTTTAGCCTTGGAATATCAGTTATTGGAATAATTTTCTTTACTTCAAATTTATGCACCCACCTTTAAACTGCATTTGGTTTTAAAGTCCGGTATCCAACAACCGATATCCCTAAGCTGAAAAAAGTTAAGGGTTTAGGTTAAAAACACAAATCATACTATGATATTTCGATATCATCAATATCTGATGAGGTATATCGCCGTCTTATCTTTTATCCATAGTATGAGGCACTACGTCACAGGTTTCCATATAGAATTTTAAAAGCCGTTCTTTCATTTGACTTAAAGCATCCTTCATCGTCGGATCATCAATTCTGTTATCCAACTCCATAGGGTCTTTTTGCAAATCGTAAAGCTCATCGCTCTCATATAATCGCATCACATACTTATATTCCTTCGTACGCACCATTGTTGCTTTTGTGTGCTCGGGCCCTTTGCTGCCCTGCAGGCTCATACGCGGCCAGTAAATCATTTCAGGACCTTTGTTGCCCTTTGATTCTTTTTCCATGCAATGTTCTTCCCCTTGCAGCCTGCCTCCTTCGGCAAAAACAGCATCCCTGTGTTCGTCTTTTTCTCCTTTCAAAATCGGCAAGACCGATTTCCCAAAATGTGTATGCGCCGGCTCAATTGAAACCAATTCTTCAACCGTAGCAGGAAAATCAATAAGCTCAACCAGCGCATCGCTGACATGGGGTTTTACCTCTACCTCGCTAGGAGGCTTTACAATAAACGGTACATTCGTCAAACAATCCTCAAAGGTGTTCTGTGTCTTTTCTACAAGCCCGTAATCCCCGGTAAAATCTCCATGATCGCTAAATACAAAAATGGCGGTATCGTCATATACCCCTTCTTTTTTCAAGGCATCTACCAAAAGACCAAACTGGTAATCGATTCTTGAACACATGCCGTAATAGGTTGCCTTCAATTCGGTCCATTGCTCTTCCGTCTTTGCGCTGAGATTTTGTCTTTCATAAAGACCTTTTACCATACTCGGTTTCTTATCCCAATTTTCAGGAGCGGGAATTCTGTCCGGAACTTTATTTCTGTCTATTTGACTATACCAGGGATCTTCAACTGCATAATGAGGATGGGGATAGGTTAGTGACAAAAACATACAGAAAGGTTTGTCCTTGGACCCTTCATGAATAAAATCAACAGCCTTTCTGATGATAGTCCAGTCCGAGCCTCCTTCCGGACCGTCATATTCATTTTCTATTTTCCCTTTAAAAAATGAATAGAAATTCTCTCCGCCCATTTCACCACGCCAAGATTGGTCAACTTTTACATTTGTCGGTTGAATATTGAGCTGCTTCGATATTCTGACATCGCAATACAAATCCATTTTATCTTTATCTGCAATTAAATCATTCTTGCCGGCCCACCAGACGTAATAACCCGCTTCCTTCAAACTTCTTAATAAAACCGGCTCACCCACATGCATTAAGTAATACATGATCCGGTGCCCTCTGACATGAGGATACCAGCCGCTCATAAAGCTGCAGCGACTGGGCGTGCATACAGGATTCTGACAAAATGCGTTTCGAAACGATACGCCATCCTCCTCACATATTTTATCTAAATTTGGCGTGACCGCCGCAGGATTCCCTAAATGCCCCAAGCTATCTGCCCTAAATTGATCAGGGTTAAATATGATAATGTTAGGTCTTTTCTTTTCCATTTTGCAACACCCTTTCACATAGATAACGCACAGTAAAATTGGAAATAAAATCGTATTCCGGCAACAGGTATCCCAAGACTAAAAAGTATTTGAGGGCTGAGAGATGAGGGTTGAGAATGTCCCCAGTATTGTACCACACCTCGTTACTATTTTACTCTCCGTCTCTGTTTAGTCATTTTCCAGCCTCCGGTTTATCCATACCACTATATTTCTATTTCTGGTGTACGATATCTTTAATTCAACAATACCATCATATTCTTCTGCTTCATTACATGCACTCTAGGTTAAAAAACATATATTCATAATAATGACACAGATGAAAAAACTACTTTATAAATGTCGGCTGCGGCCAATGTCCCCCTCTTTGTCCGCCAAGCGCATAACTGGTGGAATCTTTATAGGTTTTATCGGGTAATCCGACCAGCTTACCATCAACAACCCATTTTTCGTCACCTTTATATAAGTTGTCAATTAAAAAGCCCATAAGTTTATCTCTAACTTCCGTATATGTACTCTGCTCGGCAATATTATGCCGCTCATCCGGATCATTTTGCAGATCAAAAAGCTGCAGATAGTTTCCAACCGGATAATAAATCAATTTAAACCTACCGTCATGCACCATCCTGGATGCCGTATCATTTTCATTTACTTCTCCGTACAACATCTCCCTTTTCGAGTCAGAGAATGCACTTATCCCATCAACAGAGGCCGGTATTTCGATATCACAAATATCTAATAACGTAGGCATAACATCCGATATGCCCACTAACCTTTCATCTCTGACGCCTCTTTTATCTTGTACAGGCTTACCTGAAACAATAAACGGTATTTTAGCCGCATACTCATAAAAGGTACGCTTGGCAACCATGTTATGGTTAAATAACATATCACCATGATCTGCTGTAAAGGCTATGACCGTATTGTCCAGCAGTCCTTCTTCTCTTAAAGTACCTATTAATAACCTGATCTGATGATCAATATGTGTACACTGGGCATAAAAGGCTCTTATGGCTGCATTTTTTTGACGCCGGCCATGTTTTTTGGTTTTAGTCGTCAAAGCCTTCATCGGGAAGATATCCGTATCATTCCAGTCATCTTCAACGGGGTCTTCTATCGGTTCGTCACGATACATGTCCAGATAACTTTGGAGCGGTACAAGCGGCGGATGCGGGAATGCATAAGACAAATAGAAAAATCCCGGTCTTGTCGTATCTCTACGCTTTATCAACTTAATCATCTGCCTTGTAGCCCATGAGGTTGGATGCGTTTCTTCCGGCAGATGCCAAGGCCTTGTTTCATAGCCATTATTCGGCATACCGTGCAGGAACTCCTGCCCCGCATAACCTTGTTCACCCAGCCATATTTGATAATCATCCATAACGCCGTATTGACATCTGCCTTCTTCCATTAAAATTACATCGTCAAATCCGATCCTGTTTCTCTGGGGATAGACGTGCAGCTTACCGACCGCATAAGCTTGATAACCATTATCTCTGAAGGTTTGTGCCAAGGTTTTAACATCCGGCATCTTCATATATACGGATTGTGTTCTGTCACCGTGAATTCTCGGACTCATTCCGGTCATTAACGAACGTCTTGCAGGTATACATATCGGACACTCCGAATAGCAATTTGTAAAATGCACCCCACTATCAACCAATTGATCCAATGTCGGTGTAAGGATAGTTTGGTTTCCTGCTCGTCCTAAATATTTTCCGGACCAATGATCCGTACAAATTAACAGCACATTTTTTCGTTCATTTAGATCTCCCATATGTCCTCCTTTATAGATATCTCGCTTTAAAATTTCAACCACTGATGAGAAACTGCCGTAAAGGCCCTTATCTTTACACGCCGACCACCCCTCTCCAATACTATATTGAACGCGAAAAAGAATTTACACTATCGCGGCATTTACACTCCTTTTATTGATTATATCGCTTTCCGGCTCTCCTGCGAAATTGAGCCGGTGTGATGCCTTCAACCTTTTTGAACGTTCGTATAAAATTCTGTGAATTATTGTATCCCAGCCTTTCAGCTATTTCAAACACCTTATCCGCCGTATCGATCAGCCATTTTTTTGCCAAGCTCATTTTATATTGCAAAACATATTGGGAAAATGAAATCCCCATTTCTTGTTGAAATAGTCTCCTTACATACATTGGATGGTAATGGAGCCTTTTGGCACATTCTTCCAATGTCGGATTGGAGCTGTAATTTTCTTTTATAAAAGAAAGGATTTCATCCTTAACCCTTGAGCGATCATCTTGGCCCGATCCGTTAAACAACTCAATAAGCGGATCAATAACATATTGTATGGTCCATTTCTTTAATTCTTGAGAAGTATTGAGTTGACCGACATGATCTAATAACGTTTTTTCTTCTTTGGCTATTTGACTATATGAAACCCCTGATTCCTGGGTGATCGTAAATAGATTGCTTATCAACCGAACAATATGGATGTCATATTCCTCAAAAGGTAAATCAGCAGCAAACAACGTGTCAAAAAATTGATCCAATTGATTTTCCGCACCGGTTCTATCACCTGTTTTGATATTGTGAATCAAATTTTGTTCGACTGCCATCGGATAATGAAATTTGTCAAAATGGTCGGACTTTATTTGTTCTGCGTAAAAAATACCGCTATGTCCTGCTCTAATCCTATTTTTCAAAGCATATAAGGCTTGGCGAAAAGATGGGTTAATCTCTAAATAACTATTAAACCATTTGCTGACGCCGATACTAATGTCCGTATTCAAACAGGTAAAAAGCTTATTCTTTATTTCATTCGCTTTTTCATCAACGACTTTTTGAACCTCCTGCAAAGATCCTTCATTTGTACCTATGACGGCAATGTGCCTAAGGTTTAAAAATGCAGGTTGAAAAATCATGTACTCTCCAAGCAATTCACAAATAATATTATTGAGGGCAAAATACAGGAGTTTTATATCTTTCTCTTTAAATATATTTTCATCACGGCTGTCAACTTGTGTCACAAAAACAAACATCAACTTCGGAAGACTGCCATATCCTAAATCTTTCGCTTTCTTCTTCAGCTCATCACCTTCAAGTTTTTTTGTGATCACATCATAAATAAAGTCTTTTTGCTGCTGTGCGAAATGATTTTCTAATCTTCCCGCTATATTATTATTTTTTTGTACCAATGTATTGATCTGTTCAAAGATTTCGCTAAATTCCGTGTATTCAAATGAATGATTCTCTTCCCATTGACTTTCAACTAGTTTATATAATTTTTTGATAGGGGTATATATTTTTTTAGAGCCGAGATAGGAAAATAACAAAACAGCTAATAAAACACCAAAGCAGACCAACATAGTTACTTTAGCAATTGCAAGAGCTTCACGATAGAATTCACCGGCGGTCATTATTGAAACATACCGCCATCCGGTATACTCGGATTTTTGTACGTTATAAAAAACCTTTCTGCCGTTAAGCCTTATTTCGAATCTGCCCCAGAGCTCATTGATACGGTCCATTTTAGTTAGTACTTCTTTCGGAAAAAATTCATCCGATCCATTGATGATTTTATTGTTTTTATTGACAACTGCCAGCATTCCCAAGCCTTTCGTATCTTTTATCAAGGCATCGATATTTTTTGCGGACAGATGGACAATCAATAGGCCGCTTGGGTTTATGTAATTATGTATGGGCACGGTTTTAATGACTGTTACATATTTATCCGAATCCTGATAGAATATCGTATTATTATAATCGGGGTCGAATAAACGTCTTTTCTGCATAATGACTTGCGGATTTTTTGTCAATTGTTCACTGCCCAGCATCCATCCTTTGTCAAAATTAACCAAGTTAACATCTTCAATGGTTAAGCGATAAGAAAACAAATGAGCAAGAGATTCTCTCCCGTCTCTGATTAAGGCAAAATCTTGTGGGGCCAGATGCGAATTCATCAACTTATCGGTCAGCGGACTTTGAATATAATTAGACATTAATTGTTCAATGGTTAGCAAATCCTGTTCTACATTCAATTGAAAATGACTTAGTATTTGTTTGTTTGCACGCTCACTATTATTCTTAAGTACTCTCGACGTATAGTAATATGAGAAGCTGCCAACGATAATAACCGGCATAGAACCCATTACAATAAAAACGATTAATACCCTGTTATAATAGCTTCTAAAAAATTTCTTCAAACAAATCACCTAAACTTTCAAAAACTTCTTTCAATTTTATGATATGTTTTGCTATAGATAACCAAAATAGAAGTTAAAAATATAATAGTACTCCAGCAACTGGTATTCCGAATCTAAGAGCTTGTAATACTTGGTTTAAGGTAAGGGGACACACCCCTTCTTCGTCAGGGAATGTCCCCAACGAATGCTTCAAAACTCGCTGGCGCTCAAACAGTTGAAGCCGCTTTTCCTACGCTGCG
>JAKSBV010000044.1 GCA_022360955.1 Bacillota bacterium | reverse complement strand
TATTGGTTACCTATATAATAATCCTTTCACTTAAAATAAATTTAATGTAAAAACCATAATTACCTAAGTCCTATAGTCCCCATTTATTTTCACATAATCATAGGTTAAATCACAACCCCAGGCCTTAGCTTCATATTCTCCATCCTTTAGGTCCACCACTACCTTAACATAGTCCTCTGATAAAATTTCCTTAGTTAAGACTTCATCGAAGGGTAGCCCCATTCCGTCCTTAGCTATTTGTACTTTTCCCCTTTTACTTTCAAAGGAGATATCTACACTTTCAGGATTAAAGTCGCCACCGGAGTATCCCATTGAACATAAAATTCTTCCCCAATTTGCATCCTTTCCAAAGAAGGCTGATTTAACTAAATTTGAAGTAATAATGGATTTTGCACAGAGCTTTGCATCCTCCTTAGTTTTTCCTCCAAATAGACATGCCTCGATTAATTTAGTAGCCCCTTCTCCATCCTGGGCAATCATTTTAGAAAGCTCAAGGGATACAATATCTAATGCCTCCTTAAACTTCATATAGTTTTTATCCTGGGAATCTATGGTTTTATTATTGGCAGCCCCATTTGCGAGGATGGCCACCATATCGTTTGTACTTGTATCTCCATCGACGGATATCATGTTGAAGGAATTATCAACACTATCCCTTAGAGCCTTATTAAGCATCTTCTTATCTATAGAAGCATTGGTTAAAATAAATCCGAGCATTGTCGCCATATTTGGATGAATCATCCCGGAACCCTTTGCCATACCGCTTATGACTACAGGTCTACCATCGATAGTAAGTTCTATAGAAACGGTTTTTGTAGAGGTATCAGTGGTTAGTATACCCTTTGCGGCATCCTCAAAGCCATCATAGGAAAGGATCTCTGCTGCTTCCTTTACTCCAGATATAATTTTATCCATGGGCATTGGAACCCCAATTATACCCGTAGATGCCACAAGGACTTCGTTAGATGATAGATTTAATTCCTTAGCCGTAGTTTCTATCATATATTCCGCATCCTCGAAGCCTTTTTTTCCGGTACATGCATTTGCGTTACCGCTATTGATAACTATAGCCTGTGTATTATCGTTCTTCACATGCTCCATATTTATTATAACCGGTGCTGCCTTAACCTTATTAGTAGTAAATACAGCGGCTGAAACCGCTTTCTTTTCACTATAAATTATACTTAAGTCCTTATTTGGACCGTTTTTCTTTATACCGCAGTATATACCAGAGGCCTTAAAGCCTGGTACAGCTAAAAACTTATCATACTTCTTCACATGAACCACTCCTTTAATTTTCTCTAGCATAGCATTTTATTAGGCCAACTGCTGACAGCTAGCAGCTAATAGCAAAACACTCGACAGCAAGATTTAGGTTCTTGCTGTTCGCTGTAAGCAGTTAGCTATTAGCCCGTTTTTATATAAGCAATTTCTCCATTATAGTCATATCAGTCCATTTGCCATTCAAAACACCTTGATTTATATATGTACCAACCTCTCTAAAGCCCAAGGCTTGATACAGCTTTTTTGCAGCAAGGTTAAATGCAACCATA
>JAKSBV010000423.1 GCA_022360955.1 Bacillota bacterium | reverse complement strand
TCATAATCGATGGTGAAAATTTTGAACGCAATGCAAAAGTATATTTTGGTTCAAAGGAGGCAACAGGTTTTTATCACTATAACAGCACAAAAGTTCGTGTGCATTCCCCGGCAGCTGATGCGGCAGGAACAGTTGACGTCACTATCAAAAATCCTGACGGCACATCGTATACTTTGAAAGATGGTTTTACTTATAAGGCAGCGCCGCCCCCGCCGTCACCGGTGGTTACTGCAATAAGTCCAAACACGGGCTCTAAAAACGGAAATACGTTTGTTTTAATCCATGGTGAAAATTTTGAACGCAGTACAAAAGTATATTTTGGTTCAAAGGAGGCAACAGGTTTTTACTACTATAACAGTAGAAGGATTCGGGTGTTTTCCCCGGCAGCAAGTGCCGCCGGGCCGGTAGATGTTAAGGTTCAAAACGTGTCCGGTCAATCTGTAACCGTTACAGGCGGATTCACCTATACAGATTAACACATTCACTTAACGGAGCTCCTAAGCTGTTCTTTTGAAAGCTTGGGAGTTTCCGTTTTTATATGAATAAGGAGAGTGCATTCTGATGAATTTAACAACAACCCTTGTTGTCGATGATTCGTTATTTATGAGAAGGGTTATAGGAGAGGCTATAGCAGATATCGGGTGTAACGATATACATTTTGCTAAAGATGGTATTGAAGCAGTAAAGATTGCAACGGCATTAAAGCCGGACTTAGTCACGTTAAATATCACCATGCCTAATATGAACGGCATGGATGCAATCGAAAAAATATTAGAAATCAGTCCGGCATCTAAAATTGTCATGATTTCGGCAATGCATGATCAAAAGACGATTCAAAGAGCTAAAGAGAAGGGGAGCATTGATTATATTGTCAAGCCTTTTGAAAAAACCAGTTTGGAAAATGTCCTGAAAGACCATTTTGAGTATTAAAGAACATATGTACGACCATAAAGGTTTCTCTTGCGGTTCAAGGCGCAAGGCATGCAGATTGGTATATCGTTCCTGTTAATACGGTTTTTTGTCACAGGTGGCTGAGGCAACAGTTTTTCAACGATTAATACAGCATTTTATGGCATCAATTTGTATTTGGGCTATGGGTATAAAAACCGCTATCTAAGCAATAATATATAGATAATAAACAGTAACGTTGGAAATATAATCGTACTCCGGCAACGGGTATGCCAAGGCCAAAAAGCAGTTGAGGGCTGAGAGATGAGAATGAACTGCCCGCCGATTTCCAGTTTATACGGCTGCTTCCATATGATTATATTTCTAGTTATAGTGTTCGGTATCCATAGAATAGCAAGCCGGTAGGAGTTGTTTGTATGCCATTTCTATTAAAACCTATTGTCCTTTATATTGTCGGTGTAATTCTGCTCAGAATAAGCGGCAGGCGCTCAATTGCTCAAATGACGATTTCGCAAACGATCCTGATTATCTCACTAGGGCACATCATTGTTGAACCTTTTGCAGACAAAGATGTGGTCAAAACCGTCATCGTGGCGGTCATCTTTACCATTTTGCTGATATTGTTTGAAGTGATTGAATATTATTTCAAAGGTTTTGCAAACGTTGTGGTAGGCAAAGAAAAAGTGATTGTGAACGAGGGCGTTATTGACCGGAAGGCCATGAAAGCGTTAAAGCTTACGAGAGAAGAGTTATATTCCAGGCTGCGACAGAAAGGGATTCATAACATTGGAGATCTAAAGAAAGCTACCTTGGAGCCTAACGGAGATTTAGGTTATGAATTGACGAAAGCGGCTCAGCCTATTACCGTTGGCGATATGGAGTTCATACTGAATAAAATACTTAATAAGCAGTACAATGCTTCAAATCCCATAGATTTAGTTGAAGCGTTAAAAAATAAAGATCTGTAAAACAGGAAAGATTTGTTTTGCAGGGCTTTATTTTTATTTTGTTCCAATATAGATAAATCTCGATAAAGCATTCACATTAAAGTACGCAATTTGTAAATTCAATGTAAAATCCTATGGATTATAATTGACAAGGGAAGGATTTGAATGTATTATATGATTAAAAGCGAATATAATCATATAACATGGCGCGAGGAAAATTGCAAAAGTACAATCAATTTATTGAAAGAAGCTCGCGCTGTAAAAAACAAAACGGGATTGCCGGGTCATGTTCGGCATCTAAAGGGGGACTGTGAAATGAATCAAAAAAGTGAGAGGGAGCAAAAGAAGGGACTGGGCCTTTTTGAAAGATATCTAACCCTCTGGGTAGCCATTTGTATGGTGGCAGGTGTGGCCATCGGGCAATTAATGCCGGCTTTTCCCCAGATGTTGAGCAAGCTGGAATATGCCCATGTCTCTATACCTGTTGCCCTGCTCATATGGCTTATGATCTATCCAATGATGCTTAAAATTGACTTTTCAAGTATTGTTGCGGCAACCAAGAAGCCAAAGGGACTAACCGTTACCTGTGTGACCAACTGGCTTGTTAAGCCTTTCACCATGTATCTTATCGCCGCATTTTTCTTGAAAGTAGTATTTAAGCCGTGGATAGGTGCCGAGTTAGCAACCGATTACCTAGCAGGTGCAGTATTATTGGGAGCAGCG
>JAKSBV010000336.1 GCA_022360955.1 Bacillota bacterium | reverse complement strand
ATGGCATTATATATCTTGTATTTAAAATTGTCAATCATTATAAATTCCATCAGTAATTGACATAAAAAAATAAAATTATAAAAGCCTGACCCCATCTTTCTTAAAAAGAAATATTTGAAGTATTTATCTAATATGTTATACTTTATATATCGGGATTGGAGGTGGAGTGGAATGTTTTTGTTGAAAAGCAAGGATGTTAATATAGCTAAGTTTGATGGTAATTTCGAACTCATTGAAGTATATAGAAGGGACCTATTGCCATTACATTTTAAATACGGTCGAGGATTGAAGTGTTGGATTGAAAGCCGAGCAATAGACTCCTCAAGAGTATCTTCAAGATTACTAAAGAAAGCATTGCAAATGCGTAACAAGGATGACTACTCTACATCTATGAAGGTTTATGCCAGAGTTATAACAGACACTTTCTGGGACACCGTTCGATTTGACAGAAAATTATGTAATGTGGTAAACTTTAGTAGTGAACGGTAAAGTATCGATTATTGCATATCTATGTTATATTCTTTGAGGTGGTTATATTGCGTTTTAAATTCCCTTTTGGCAAAACCTTTGTAAAGCTATATGTATCTTTTGTTTTAATTATCATTGCACTCATGACTTTGCTTGGATATATTTCCTATAACTTATCCGGCAAAAGCATTGAACATGAAATCACAAAGCATAATATACAAGTACTGCGGCAGATTAATAAAACCTATGAGCAGACTTTTAAGAATGTAGAAAATACGGCAATCAATTTATTGAAAAACCAAAGCACTTTGAATTTTATCAATGAGAGCAGCGACATTTTTTATTCCTTATACAAATTAAGTGAAGAAATGAGCTGGATTGTTTATAATGAAGATGTCATAAAAGATATTTACATTTATAGCTTTAACAATCGCGGTGTATTTTCTGTCAAAAACGGTTTTGAAACGGATAAGAAGGTGATTGACTATCATTGGATTCAAAAACTGCACGCAGGTGAAATCGGTAAAAAGTTGACGCGGACCAATTTTAAGGAGCCTATTTTTTTGGGGAGCAGGGGTGGAAATATGGTGTACCTGCAAAAAATACCTTTGATTGGAAAAAAGAGCAAGGGGTATATCATTTTTGTGCTGGATGAAAAGAAGTTGTGGGAAAGCTTAAGTGAAATTGTGTTGAATGGACAAACGCAGCTCTATATGCTGTATGAAAACGGATCGATTATTTCTTCCAATCAACCGGTAACGGAGCATCGTATGCCCGCGCATTTTATGCAAAAGGTGGCTGGGAGTAAAGAGGGATATTTTTTTGAGGGAGAAAAAAATAAGACCCTTATTTCCTTTATACGCTCTTCACCCAATGGACGGATATATGTAGCCGTAACCGATCTGAAAGAAGAACTTAAAATATTGAACAATATCCGAAACAGTACGATTATTATCATTGCCATGATGAGCATTGCAGCTATTATTATCAGTTATCCTGTGTCCCGAAAAATCTATAATCCCATTGAAAAGTTTTTAACGAAAGTCAATAAAGCGGATCCAGATGCCGGTATATCTGTCGGCCAAAAGAAAATGTTAGATGAATTCAAGTATCTGACGACTCTTTTTGACGATGTAACCGTCAGTGAGGAAAAATTGAAAGGCTTTTACAACAAAAACAAGACCCTTATTAAAGAGAAAATCATCAATGATTTGCTGAGAAACCGGATAGATTCAAGGGCCTATTTAATGGAACGGCTGCATGAACTGGAAATATCCTTGACAGGCAGAGACATTTTCGTGATGGTTATGGATTTGGACCACAATGAAGAATTGGGAAATGGCATGCTGGGCATGGAGGAAAGACAAGGGTATCTGAATAGGATTAGGCAGATGGCGGAAGAAGTATTGGCCGATAAAATGGATTTAGTTACGGTGATAGATACGGATCAAAATATTGCGGCCCTATGCAATATGAAGGAGAACATGCACAAAAGCAATATTGTCGCACTTGCCCGGCAGTTTAAGCAACAGGTCTTTGAGAATCTTAATATGAGTATTTCAATAGGGATAGGAAATATATGCCATGATCTTATGGATGTTTCAACCGCATATCTGGGAGCGCTGAGGGCTTTAAAGTACCGGCTGCTCGTTGGCAACAATACGGTTATTCATGTACAGGATATTAGAAAATTGGATACGGAAGTGCTATATTATTATCCGGTTAAAAAAGAAAAAATATTTATCAATCTGCTGGAAAGCAGAGAATATGGACAGTTGGAAAAACTGCTTGAAGAACTGGTGCTGGAAATCAAGAAAAAACCGGACTTATCTGTAGAGTGTGTCTTGCAGATATTTAACAGAATATTGAGCTCGGCGGTAAATATTGTGTTGGAAAACGGCGGGACCATGCAAGAAGTATTGGGGAGCAAAACCAATATCTATACCAAGCTTGCTAAGAACGAAACCATTGATGATATCAAAGCATGGGTACTAAATATCTGTAAAAAGATTATAGAATACCTGCATAACAAGCACAATGGTCAAAAGAATAAATATATTGAAATCATCAAAGTATATATTCAGAATAATTACAGCAAAGATATCACGCTGGATATGATTGCCGCTAGAGTGGGTTTGAGCAGGACCTATGTCAGCAAAATGTTTAAAGAGTGTGAGGGGGTTACCCTTGTCAAATACATTAATCGCACTAGAATCGAACAGAGTAAAGCAATACTGACGGGTTCAAATTTATCGATACGGGAAATTTCCGAAAGGGTAGGATATAATAACGAACATGGTTTCATTCGATATTTTAAGATATTTGAAGGAATTACACCGGGACAATATCGGGGATGCAGTCAGAAATAGAGGGATTGCCCCTCTTTTTTTTGTCTATTGCAATGATTAACATGTGTACCGGAAATGTATGGAAGGAGATACATAGGACGAATGAAATTACAATTTTTGTACATGAACCACAAAAACCATACATGGAAAGTATGGTTTTTTGACATATAATACAAAAATTTTGGCTTTCAAAAAAACGGTATACATATTAATATAAAATTATCAAAAATTGGTGCATCAATGAGATAGTTATGTCCAAAACTTTTCTCTAACACTATAGTTTGGAGAAAAAATCCGTCAAAATGGAGGGTTGAAAATGTATGTAAGGAAAAAAGTGAAAAAATGGTTATCGGTTATGTTGATACTTGTGTTTGTGCTGTCTTTATTACCGGTTATACAGCAGCCTGTTTCGGCACAAACAGTGTTGATGGGGCACTGGAAATTTAACGGCAACGCCGAGGATTCCAGCGGCAACCTGAGAAATGGGATTGTGTCCGATACCGGTGTAACGGTTATAGACGGCGACGGTGTTGACGGGCAGTGCTATGCGTTTCATAACGGCTATGTTCAGTTGCCGATCAATCCTGAAGCGGAGTTAACGGATGATTTTACGTACATGCTTTGGGCCAAGCCCATCGATGCGGGCAAATTCAGGAATATAATGGGAAGCGGGAACGCTAGTGCGTCCACAGGATGGATTGTAAAAACCGCTGGGGGAAATAATATAAAGGCTCCCATCTATGACCCGTCAAATCTGATGTCAACGGTCTATAAAATGGAAGATCGCAAATGGTATCATATAGCGGTGGTACATGACGGTACGGCGAAAAAAATGAAGCTGTACGTCAACGGTGTGCTTGACAATGAGGTCTCTCTAGCCGGAGCGTCGAAGAAGGCTTGGGGAGATGCCATGTATGTAGGTGTCAGATTGCCGGACGGAGGAGGCAAATGGTCCGGGCACATCGACGACGTGCGTATCTACAACGGGGTATTGGGTTCGGAAGAAATTGAGAATATCGTTAAAAATTCGGGCTTGGCGTATGAAATCATTCAAACGGGACAGCTGGTCGGACATTGGGAGATGAGTGAACAACAAGATGCTCAAGGAAAGATCGGGGACTCAAGCAATCAGGGCCATCACGGGACAGTTCACGGTGCTTTATGGCAAAAAGCAGGTATTAAAAACGGCTGCTTCCGTTTTGACGGACAAGACGATTATATTGCGCTGCCCGATGTGCTCGGTCAGAACAGTAAAGGTTTTACGATCGCAACATGGATATACCCGGAAGACAATAGGGAAGGCAGTATCCTCAGTCAAGAGGGATTGGACTGGCTCTATAGGGATGCCGCCGGATATATTGTGTGCGATTTGGCGGGGGAAGCAGCTCTAAAATCAAATGCAGCGGCTGCAGACAAGATGTGGCATCATGTTGTGCTAAGATATGACGGTCAAAAAACAGGGATGTATATTGACGGTGAATTGGCAGGAGAGATCACAGCAGCTCCGTCAGCGTTTTCGGGAGCGTTTACGGTGGGGAACAGCCTTGACAGAGGTGCATGGCTGGGCAGTATTGATGATTTGTCTATTTATAACTATGCATTGGGAGAGAAAAGAATAAACAAAATGGCTTGGGAGTGGGACCCCAGCAGTTACCCCAAGTATATGCCCGTCATTGTCAATCCGGAGCTGCCCTCGGAGGTCAGAAAAAACATCAAACTTGACGGTGTGTTCGGATTTAAAGATGACCCCGGCGATCAAGGCGAAAGAGAAAAATGGTATGAAGGAACTACCGTATTTTCTAAAGAGATTGCTGTTCCCGGCAACCTTATGGCAGCCGGTTATCGAGAGGATTTATCCCGTATCCCGGCAGCCGATCCGAGGCTTAAGGAAATCAAGGCAAACCCTTATTCGCCTTCGTGGTATAAGAAGACTTTTAACATCCCTGTTGATTGGGATGCCGATCATCCTATATTTATAAAGTTCGGAGGGGTGCTGCCGGCAGCCAAAATATGGCTTAACGGTGAATATGTCGGTTATCACAAGGGTGCCTTTGTACCGTTTGCATACGATATTACCGATATTGCCCGGATAGGACAGGAAAATACGCTGGTTGTTAAAATTGATGAAGATTTCTTTGCAAGAGTGATGGGCAACGGTTATAACCGAATGAGTTTCTTTTCCGGTCTGTTCAGAAGCGTGGAAGTGGAACAGACGGCTAAAGTCAGGATACAGCGCTTTTTTATGAAACCTGATATTGATAATCAAAAAGCAGCCGTCAAAGTGTGGGTGGAAAACCTGGATACGACGGACAGAGATATCGCCCTTCAGGTAAAGGTTAAAGATAATGGGGTGGATTTTAAGAGTGCGAGTTCTAACGCTTCCGTTCCTGCGGGTTCGGTAGCTGAGGTGATATTTGAGGTGGACATGGCCGGGGCGGAGCTGTGGCATCCGGAGCATCCTAAGTTGTACGAGGCGGAAATCGTGATTGAAGGCCAAGGAGAAGAGGATGCGTTGAGAGATTATTTTGGTATGCGGAAATTAAGCACAGCGCAGGGCAAACTATACGTTAACAATGAGCTCTTTTATGTGAGAGGCACGGGTTTTTTGAACGTTCACCCAAACAGTCTGTCTCCGGAGACCGACAGGAATGTGATCAGAAGAAATCTTCAACAGCTGAAAAATTACGGCTACAATTATATCAGGCTCCACAGCACCATTCCTGTGCCGGAATTTCTTGATGTGGCTGATGAGCTGGGCTTGTTCATACAACAAGAAGCAGGGATCATTGGCACCTATTATAAAAAAAATCCCTATAGTGAAGCAGTTAGGAGGGATATGTGGGATCATATCATCCGCCGGGATTTAAATAGCCCTTCCAAAATGGTTACGTCTATGGGCAATGAACAGACGGCCGCCGATGTGCATCCGATCATGAAATATGCCTATGATACGGCCAAGGCTTTTGACGATACAAGATTTATTATGTCTTCTTCCGGGGGGCCCAACAGTCCGGCCGTAAGGAAATGGTGTGATGTGGTCACCCACAATAGTGACGTGGAAAATATTCCTTGTTTCAGACACGAATACGGTCACTGGTCGGCATATCCCGATATTAGGCTGGAAGAGAAATATCGGAACTCTCCGCTGACCCCCTGGCAGATAAACTATGCTAAAGCATCTGCGGCAGAGAGCGGATTAACCGATTGGCTGCCGATGTTTGCGGAGAAATCCAGAGAGCTTCAGAAAATGACCAGGAAATATGGCATAGAGTGGTATAGAACAGCCTATGACACTATGGATGGTTATATCATGTGGCTTGCACAGGATACCGGATTGCTGGGGATGGGGATATTGGATGATTTCTTTGACCCGACCAATACGACGGCAGAGGAATTTTTAAAATCCAATGGTGAAACAGTGCTGCTGCCGGTTTCGATGTACCACGAAAGGCAGTTTTTCAGCAAAGGGGCCTTTGCCGAAAGCATCTATATACACCATACGGGATTACAGGATATCACCGGAGGGCGGCTTGATTGGGTGTTTAAAGAGGAGGATACCGGTGCGGTTGTCAGCAGCGGTTCTGCAGAGAATATTTCTCTGAAAAACGGAGACTTGACAGAGCTGGCGAAGGTCAGTCTGACCTTGCCGGAAGTGACGGCGGGAAAACGATACAAGCTAGTGGCGGAGTTCACAAGTGCATCGGTCAATATAGACAATGAATGGCTTTACTGGGTTTATCCGGATACGTATATGAGTCATCCTGATAAAAAGATAGTCGTGGATATTAAGGATGCCGGTTTGTCGGAGCAGATCAAAAGCAAATATCCGTTTGTAACACCAGGCCCGCCGTCGGCGCAGGATATTTTTATTACCGATCATCAATCGGCGGTTTTGGATAGCCATATCAATAGCGGAGGTAAAGCGTTTATATTTGCAAGAGGCGTATACGAAGAAAGAGAGAAGGATTGGGGATTTTCACAAACTCCGCGCAGAGTGCCCAGGAAATGGGCTACCTATATGACTACCAGCGGATTTTATGCCGGGAGATCGACCTGGGGCGAAGTGATTGACGGCACCCATCCTGCTATGAAAAATATTCCCCATGAGGGCTATATGGATTTCGGCCTGGTTGATTTGATACACAATGCTCATACCAGTGCCAAGCCGGAGGGTTGTACGGCTGTCTATCTGGATGCCGACCAATGGAAAACTTATAACGTAACGCCTATTATACGGGTTCTTGATTACTGGCGGACGATAGAGGCCAGTGAGGACGGGACCGTACCTGAGAAGAAGGCAAACCGGCCCCTAGCCTATTTGTTTGAAGCGCAGAAAGGGCAAGGAACGCTGATGGTTTCCAGTCTGTATTATAATCTGGATCGACCGGAAAGTGCCTATATGTTTGATCAGCTGCTGCAGTATATGTTAACCGAGAATACCGGGTCGTAAACCTATCATGGTGTCACCTTTAAGGTAACCGACGACAGCGGCGGTGATGATTAACAGGCTTTTGGATATTAATTAAGAATGAAGAATTAGATTCTTGGGGGATTGGGTGCTAGTGTTTTAGCCATAAGCCTTAGAAATACCGATGATATGTAATATCATCGGTATTTCTAAGTAAAAATTTGTACATTTATAACAAAAAATATACATGGACATCGTAAGATTTAGGTATAAAAAACGAAAATTTTGGCTGTTCAATAAAAGGGAAAGATGCTACGATGGTATTGAAAGTATTGATGCATTAAATATTTTTTTACAGTCATTTATATATCGTATCCTAAGGTTGCATGAACATAAGTAGAAGAAAAGAGGTGTAAGCGTTGTCTTTAGAAAAAGCTAGTATAGAGACAAAAAATGATTATATTGAAAAGTTTGTGTCCTCTATGCATCATATGATGAGACTTATTTGGAAATATAGAGCCTTTTATGTATTGCTGCTCCCGGGACTTATCTATTTTCTAGTATTTAAATATGCTCCTATGTATGGCATTTCCATAGCCTTTAAGGATTTTAGCCCCTTTAGAGGCATACATGGCAGCGAGTGGGTTGGGATCAAACATTTTGTAAGATTGTTTGAATCGCCTGATTTCTGGAATGTACTTCGCAATACGTTGATCATTAGTTTGTACAAGTTGATTTTTGGTTTTCCCGCACCTATTATTTTAGCGCTTTTGCTGAATGAATTAAGAAAGATGATGTTTAAACGAACGATACAGACCATCGTGTATCTCCCCCATTTTATTTCATGGGTTATCGTCGGCAGCATTGCTTATGTCATATTATCTCCCAGTGCCGGTGTGGTAAATTATTTAATTGAACTGTTTGGAGGAGAACCGATCTTTTTCCTGGCAAATCGGAAATGGTTCCGGCCTATTCTGGTCATGACAGAGATCTGGAAAAACAGCGGCTGGGGTACAATCGTATATTTGGCGGCAATAACGAGTATAAGCCCTGAGATATATGAATCGGCCATTGTGGACGGCGCCAACCGCTGGCAGCAGGCCTTGCATATTACGCTGCCTTCTATAAGAAGTGTGATAGTCGTCCTGTTGATTTTAAGAGTAGGTCGTATTTTGGATGTAGGTTTCCAACAGATATTGGTTTTATATAATCCGGCGGTATATGATATTGCCGATGTTTTCGGCACCTTCGTATATCGGGTCGGGCTGACACAAGCCCAGTATAGTTTTGCCACTGCGGTGGGACTCTTTAAGGGCGTTGTGGGGCTTGTAATGGTGATTACGACAAATAAAATTGCCAAATGGTTTGGACAATCGGGTATCTGGTAAGGAGGAAGCAGTTTATGATAAACAAAAAAAGCTGGGGAGAGAAAATTTTTGATTCAGCGAACGTTATTTTTATGATTTTATTGGCCATAACCATGTTGTATCCTTTTATATATTTGCTTAACTTGTCGTTAAGCAGCCCGGAGGGAGCATTGAAAGGCGGTTTCTTTCTCATTCCCAACGGTTTTTCGACAGCGGCCTATGAAAGGGTGTTGACATCCGTTTCCATATGGAATGCTTTTAAGAATTCAATACTGGTGACCGTTTCAGGAACAATATGCAGTGTGTTTTTGACAGCCACAATGGCCTATTCCTTATCTAAAAAGTTTTTACCGGGTAAAACCGTATTTACACTGATGGTTGTTTTTACAATGTTGTTTAGCGGAGGCATCATTCCCACTTATCTTGTGGTTAAGAACCTTGGGTTAATTAATTCCAGGTTGGCGCTTATACTGCCGACAATTATTATGCCTTTTAATCTTATCATTACCAGAAACTTTTTTCAAAATATGCCAGATGACTTGGAAGAAGCTGCAACCATAGATGGGGCGGGGACATATAGGATATTTTTCCAGATCGTATTTCCTTTGTCCCTGCCCGTGATAGCTACCATTTCTTTATGGTATGCAGTCATGTATTGGAATGATTTCTTTCTCTGCCTTATCTATATTCAGGAACGCGGTAAAATTGTCTTACAATTATTATTAAGAGAGAT
>JAKSBV010000244.1 GCA_022360955.1 Bacillota bacterium | reverse complement strand
CATATACGCATTGATTTTTTGTACATCATCTTCACCGTATTTTGACAAAATATCATTAGGCATAGACTGTGTAAATCTATATGCACTTAAAAATGTTTCATCAAAATAACGTACAATCTCTATGTTTACACCTATATGATCTTCCAAGCCTAATAGCTCATCAAGTTTTTGTATACTTTTCTCACTATCAATAAATACTGTAATAGGATATTTGATTTTCCCCTCAAAAATTTGAGCAAATGCACTGTTTTCTGATCCGACTTTTGTTGCTCCCATTGCGAATACCATTGTTACACCTAATACTAAAATGAGTGCTGTCGCTATTCCAATACTTGTTATTTTTTTATTTTTCATAATGCTTTTCACCCTTTCTTCAATGGAATTTTTACTAAAGCAGCTATACAAAGGGTTTAACCCGCTTTTCTTTTCTTCTAACCCAACAAGTGCCATAGCATAATCAGCTTTTGTTGCTTCATCAAGACTATTTATAACCCTTTCATCACATGCAATTTCAATATCACGGTTAGCCAGTATATACATTACCCATACAAGAGGGTTAAACCAATGCACCGATACCGTTAAGGCTAAGATTAGTTTTTTGATGCTGTCAAAGCTTTTAATGTGCATATACTCATGGGTTAAAATATAGTTTAGCATTTTTTCATCTTGCCAGTTTGTCGTTTTAGGCAGGAGTATAACAGGCCTAAATATACCGTAAGTTCGTGCCGCTTTGATTCTATCCGAGTATCTTATTTGTACTTTTCTACTTATGGGATTTTTACTTTGCCACTTAGATACAAAGTCATTGTCAACGGGTAAAGACATATTAAATTCTTCATGACATCTAACATAGGCAACTATAAAAAACAATCCTAAAGCAAACATACCTACTAACCAAACTACTGCAAAAGGCGAAACAAATACTGCCTGTTCGCTTGCTGTGACAGCTTGCGTTGTATTATTGGTTATACCATTACCAATGATATTTACAGATATGCTGTCCATAGTACCGGTAATAGCATTGGTACTTGAGGCAGTGCCTCGCAATTTATCAATCCATGTGTAGATACTAACCCTTGACGACAAGTCATAGGATATCATCAAACGGCATATTGCCACGCCCCAAAGAAGTGTAAATGCTTTCTTCGGTAGTTTATACAAGAACAATGCACGGATTAAAACAATGGCAATGATTAAAACTGCACCTGTTATTGTCATATCTAAAAAGTTCATTCAACACACCTCATTCCATACCATTGATTATATCTTTTAACCGTTGTATCTGTTCTTTGGATAAATCCTTCCTGTTTAATATTGCCGAGAAAAGCAAATCCGCTGAACCGTCAAAAACTTTGTCGATTAACTCCGTTGTTTCATGCTCCTGTACTTCCTGTTTTTTTATAAGAGCCGTACACAAAAAATTAGGTTCACTCCGTTTAATCGCTCCCTTGCCGATACACTTTTTTATAACTGTATAGGTAGTATTCTTGTTCCAACCTATTTCATCATGTAAGATACCGACAATTTCCTTGGCCGTTAAATCGCCCTTTTCCCATAGAACGTTCATTACTTTTAATTCACTATCAAATAACTTTATTGACATTTTGTCACCTCTTCCACTCAGACTATTGCAATGGTCTACGAATAGACTATCATGATAGTCTGGTGTTGTCAAGGCTATTTTAATCGTTTATTTAAGTTAATAAATGGGAAACCATTCTTTTATACTCTATTTCATAAAATTCTGTTTATTGCTAAATAGTGGACTCAGAGCTCCGCCCTGCGGGCATCCTCTGTCTGTGTCAATTACCACACCATTTATCATCATTCCCAAATTCAGACAGGCTCTTATCAGTTTTAATACCCTATATAAAATCCCCTATCCAATAATCAATAGGGGGATTTTATAGCCTCAAACGCAATACTGCAATAGACCTATTCAGAGACATACTTGTGATATATAAAAGATAGTATAAGTATAATAGCACTCATGATTGAATAACTTATTAACGTTATTGGAGAAAAAGCTGCCCCCAAAGGGCTTGGAAATTGTAAAATCGCTGCAACAAAAATAGCCGCAATTAACGATAATATGAAAGGTACAATGAAACATGTAAGATAATAATAAATATCCTTTGTAAAACGATGTCTATGACGAAATATCCGTTTTGAAAGAAATATTGCAACTGCAGGGATTATAATCAATATAGTATGAACCCCATGCAACCAAGAAATCATTTCAATTCTTACCCCTATTATAAACAATATCAATGGTATACCGTTAGCAATAATTTCAAATATTATTTTTTTCATTACCCGCCCTCTTTCTAATATAAACTAATGTTAAAAATAATTCGGTTATATAAATGCTAATTGAAGCAAAGGATTGCAACCACTGAATACGCTCCTTTACTTCCAAACCTTTCTATTACGCTATCACAAATTCCTATTTTTGTCAAAATGAATCTTAAACAAATTAACACCTATGCTTCCGGATTTTACCTAAGTTTAATTTAACCTATTATGTCCATACAATTGGATATAGTTTAAAATAAAACGTGCCGGCACATTATGTTGCATTAATCCTTCATACGATCATAAAAAGCATGCGGGCAATTGTTAATAGAATTGTACATTACAAAGCCTGCCCGGAGATACTCCGGACAGGCCTTGCGAGCTGCTCGCCGCAGCTGTAGACGAAGATCATACTATTGCTATAGGGTCCAGCCCTCTGCCGCTTGGCGAATGCTTAGGAACCTTTTGTAAACCCCCTCCTGATCCATCAGCTTTTTGTGGGTACCCTTTTGCGCAATTTGCCCGTCGTCAAGCACAAGTATTTGGTCCGCATTTTCAATTGTCGCAAGCCTGTGGGCAATGATGATAATCGTTTTTCCATGGGTCAGGGCGCTTAATGCGGCTTGAATATGATATTCGTTCTCAGGATCAATGCTTGCTGTGGCCTCATCAAGAATAACAATGGGCGCATTCTTCAAAATAGCCCTGGCAATGGAAATCCGTTGCTTTTCTCCTCCTGAAAGGGTTGAGCCGCCTTCACCGATGACCGTATCATACCCCTTTGGCAAGGCAGTGATAAAATCATGGCAGCGAGCCTGCTTGGCCGCCTCTATGATCTCATCCGTTGTTGCACCGGGCTTGCCGAAACGAATATTATTCTCTATCGTGTCGTGAAACAAATAGACATTTTGGAAAACCATGCTGATATTGGAAAGCAGGCTGTCACAGGTAAATTCTCGTACATCATAACCGCCTACGGTGATTTTACCGGCATTTACATCGTAAAACCGTGCAAGCAAATTGCAGAGGGTTGTTTTCCCGCTGCCGGAAGGGCCTACAATAGCTGTTGTTGTATTTTGCGGAATGGTAAAACTGACATTTTTAATCACATCGTAACGGTCATAGGCAAAGGTCACATGGTCAAAGGATATATCAAAGGAATTTATTTTGATATCTCTGCCCTGACCATCTATATATTCTATCTGTTTAAGCCTTTCCAAATTACTAAGCGTAGCATCGATAATACCGAGCATATGTGCCGAATCGTTGACCGTTTCAACATTGCTAAAGATGGAAAAAGAAAATATGAGCATCATCAGCATATGCGGCACTTCCATTTGTCCGTTCAGCGCCAGAAGGGACGATACCCAAACAATGGCGGCGGAAGCAAATTTTAAGGCCGATAAATGCAGCGCGTTAACCGGTGCATAGCCTTTTTCCACTTTAATATTGATTGCCTTACTATCTGCATAAGCACGCCTGATGCTGCCTATTGCTTCCCCTTCCCTGCCAAAAGTCTTTATAACACTCATGCCCCGAAGATATTCTATAGTGGCCCCCGTCATATCCTCTTTTGCTTTATGGGTGATCGGGGAGGTCTTCTCACTCATTTTTTTGAGCATATGCAAAAATAATGCGGAAAGCAAGACTCCCGCAAGGCTTATCAGCGCAATAGGCAGACTAAAAAAAGCCAGGCAGAGAATTGTGGCGGCAACGCTTATATAGCCGCTGACAAAAATATCAAGCATTTTTATGCCCATGAGCTCAAGAAATGAAAGTTCCGTTGTAATGGTTGCGCTGATATCTCCCGTACTGTTTTCGGAAAAGTAGCCTAAAGATACACGTTTTAATATATCTCCGATGTAAATGCGTTCTGCTGCCCCCACCTCATGTCCGATGCTTTCCTGGGTTTTGGCTTTAAGGTATAAAAACAGAAAACGCAGCAGCACAAAAACAACAATAACCGCCAATACAAGCCATAGCATATCACGAGAGAGGGGTTTTTCTCCTCGCATATCCATAAACACGCTGTTGAGTGAATAGGCTGCTGCTATAACCGGCATAGCGGTAAAGATGGAGATAAAAAAGGAATAGATAAAGCCTGTGTACAGGCGTTTTTTGTAATGACTCACCCATTGGATCGTCCGTTTTATCGTTTTAAGCATGTTTGATTACCTCCCTTGCATGGCCCCCCGCAGCCGTCCAGCTTTTTGCATTGATATGTGCTTTCCACATATTGGCGTATAAGGAATTTGTATTAAGCAATGCTTCATGGGTGCCGGTTTGTACAACTTGACCCTTGTCCAAAAGAATAATTTGGCCGGCATTTTTCACTGTGGAAAGACGGTGTGCAATGACAAGAAGGGTTTTGTCTTTGACCAGCGCGGAAATCGATTTTTGAATTTTTTCCTCGTTTTCCGGATCAATAAATGCGGAGGCCTCATCCAAAATGACAATGGGGGCATTTTTCAAGATGGCTCTTGCAATGGCAATCCGCTGTTTCTCACCGCCGGAAAGCCGTTTTCCCGCTTCGCCGGCCGGGGTATCATAACCCTTATCCAGCCGAGCGATAAACGTATCGCACTTCGCGGCTTTTGCCGCCTCATAAACTTCCTCATCGGTTGCTTTCGGATTGCCCAAACGAATATTTTCTTTCAGTGAGCAGTTAAAAAGAAAATTATCCTGTGTCACAAAGCTGACGATTTTCAAGAGCTGGGAAAGGGGTATTTGGCGGATGTCAACACCGCCTATGGTAATACTCCCGCTATTCACATCCCAAAAACGGGCAATCAATCGGGCCATCGTCGATTTCCCGCCCCCGGACGGGCCAATGAGTGCGGAAAAGCTGTTTTGAGGCATATTGATACTGACGTCGGAAAGCACATGATCTTTTTGCTTTTCGTTGT
>JAKSBV010000490.1 GCA_022360955.1 Bacillota bacterium | reverse complement strand
TTTTTTAATTTGAAGTCCTCTTACTTTCAGAAAATCTGCAATGAAGTCCATTACATGTAACTCTTTCGGCTCCCAAAGATATTTATCAGGATAAGCAATCACATTCTCTTCTGCTACCCATGTAGTTTGTGTAGCACAATACAAGTCTTGCTGCCTAATTATACAAACGGGTTCTTCCATATCCAAAGTTACAACTACTCCCTGAGGGACATAATACGACATCGCCTCATAACCCGCTACATAGTTAATATTAGCCGGGTCAGTAATAAGCAATACTTCTATCCCCTGTTCTTGCATACTTTCTTTAACTTTTTTTAATCTTTCACAATATTCTCTCTTTTCAAAAGCTAATACTTTCATTATTTTCCTCCATCTTTTAATTTTCTTTCTATAAAATTAGAAGTTTACACTTCTCTATTCGCATTAAACTCTGCTAACGCTCTAATAGCAGAAGGCGTCACACATAATCCCCCTAACCCTGTACACCTATGTTCCCGAGGCATCAAAAGCCCAACCTCCATCATAGCGGCAATAGTTTCATCAAGAGGTATATATGGATCAAATCCGTTCAGGACCATGTTAGCAGCAAGAACTCCATTAAATGCTGCCATAGGGTTTCTACTAACACATGGGACATTCCCAACACCTGCTACAGGGTCACAAATCAGCCCAAGAAGATTTTGCATTGCTAAAGAAGCAGCAGAAAAACCTTCCTCAACCGTTCCCTTTAACATCTCAACAATTCCTGCAGCTGCCATACTGCTAGCCGCACCATTTTCTGCCTGACACCCGCATATTTCTGCTGCAAAAGTTGCTTGATGATCAATAAAAGTACCGATCAATCCTGCAGCTAACAATCCTTTTGCAATATCTTCCTCTGATAATCCCATTTGGTCGCCCACAGATACAAGAGCTCCTGGAATAACCCCACAAGAACCACCTGTTGGCGCCGCAACAACCGTTCCTCTACAGATGTCATATTCCATCACCCCGGTTGCCCAAACCATTACTTGGTTTAGCATTCCCATATCTATCATCTTTGCATTTTCTTTTTTAATATTCTTATCCATAGTTCCTGCTTTAGAAGCTAGAAACCCTCTTTCCTGGAAGTTTCCTTCTATCGCATTCATTGCAGACTTTCTCATAACACTTACTATGTGCATCATCATTTTAATAATTTCATTTTGGCTTTTACCACTTATCGCACTTTCATAGTCACATGCCAATTCCCAAAGATTACGATTATTTTCTTTCGCGTATACCAATGCTTCAGTAGCATTTAAAAACGGCATGTTGCAGATGTTTTTCTTAACTACAGGCAAAACTGGCTTAATGTACTTCACCACCCTAACTCCCGACAGTGACTCAAGCTCATTAAGCATCTCGTCAGATATAGCAGTATCTCTTTTTATGTTGATCAAATAAGTTTCGTCTCCTTTAATCACATCTCCA
>JAKSBV010000191.1 GCA_022360955.1 Bacillota bacterium | reverse complement strand
CTAAGTATTTTATATTCCATACATTTATCTTCGTTTTCTTCCTTCATATACTCATGATATATATTTACCGCCTTATCAATATCAGTGGAAAAGTAATCTAATATTTTTTTCTAATCTGTACATGTATTCTTCAAAATCTTCTTTCTCAAGAAAAATATTCTGATGATTTATTCCCCTAAATATTATGTGATTTATGGCTGTGCTACTTCTTTTTCTTGCTGTCCTAGGCATTTTTATCCTCCAATTTTTTTCTGTAATATATCACATGTTTCAAAATGAAGCAATCGAACCGTCCCTCCGCTTCTGTTAAAAAAATTATCTACAGTTGTTGAAAATTGGTTTTCCTTTTGCTCATTTTGTGATATCATAGAAGTCATCAAGAATTTCCTTTTTGTGTGTATTAATGGGATTTCATCACTTCTATTATACCATAAATGGGCAGATTCTTGTATTATTATTGCCCGAAAACTATTGATTTTTCAAGGGTTAGAACACATTTATAATGTGCGAAAGTTGAGTTGCAATATAAAAAATAAGATTTTAATCTTGAACATATATATAAATAATAGCGTGATTGACAAGGAATAGATAGAGCGTGAAAGGACAGGTGGCAACTTATGATGAAACTATTTATAGAAAACATTACAAAATCTTATGATGGAAAGGAAGTATTAAAAGGCGCATCCATGACATTTGAACAAGGTAAAATATATGGGTTGATTGGACGTAACGGTGCAGGAAAAACCACTCTTTTCAATTGTTTGAGCGATGAAATTAAAGCAGATAAGGGAAAAGCTCGGATTACTGATGCCCATGGTCGTTATGCACATTTACTAGATACCAACGACATTGGATATGTCTTTTCTACACCAGTTTTACCAGACTTTTTAACAGGATATGAATTTTTAAAATTCTACATTGACATTAATAGAGGCAGTAGAAGTGATATTAAATCTATTGATGAGTACTTTGATATGGTTCAGATGCCCAAAGACGATAGGTTTCGACTCATCAAGGGTTATTCTCATGGTATGAAGAGTAAGATTCAGATGCTCTGTTTTATCATTGCCAAACCACCTGTAATATTACTAGATGAGCCCCTGACAGCATTTGATGTTGTCGCTTCATTAGAAATGAAACGAATACTCAAGGACATGAAAAGAGACCATATCATCATCTTTTCAACACATATCTTACAGCTTGCAACAAATCTATGTGATGAGATTGTCATCTTAAACGACGGTAAACTAAGCCAAATAGACAGTTATATGCTCCGGCGTAAAGACTTTGAGGAAAGAATTATTGAACTTTTGAAGGATGGTGATGAAGATGCTTAATACCATCAAGGTAATACAAAAAATCAACATAGCTGTCAGGACCAATCTATACATCTATTACTTTAGACGAATCCCTTTAATTGGCCAATTGTTGAATCCGTCTGCATATAATAATGATTCATTGAAAGGTATGCTTGTCCCTATGGCAATAATTTTAGGAGAGCTGTTTAACTTCTTGAAAAAAACAGCATATTTAATTCTAGTAGTTGCAGCACCAGCTTTTTTTATAGCACAGATGAAACATATAAGCATATCAGCAGTAGATATTTGGTTTTATTTACTTTTTATTCTCAGTGGCGTATTTGCACCGCTTCAAGTGAGCGAAGTGTTCAAGGTGACAAATAACAAGGTAACTTGTATTAAATACTTAAAGATAGATGCTAGAGAGTATACGCATTCATGGCTACTCATTCGCTACGTTCCTTTTTTTGTCTATTTTACCATTGTTATAATAGGCGTTACCCTTTTTCTAGGTGGTAGAATAACAGATGCGTTATTAATTACGGTTATCATACTTTGCTTACGAATGGCGGGAGAGGCATTTCATCTGTGGTTGTATGGAAAAACAGGTGTCATCTTAACACGTAAAAGCGCCATAAATGTTATGCTCATTGTCATTATGCTGATTGCTTCATATGGGGTTACTATGCTTGGCTATGTCCTCCCTGTTTCTAAGTACCTGTACAATCCTGTTGTAATAATAGCAGCATTAATTTGTGGTGGTATCGGGGTATACATGTTATTTATCGGTGATGAAAAGTATCGTTCAGATTATGTGAAAATTACGGATACATCGTTTCTATTGAGTAATGCTGTTAAGCAGTCACAGACACACCTAGTTAAACAGGTGGAGGTAAAAGACAAAGACTTGGATACAATGGCATTAAGTGAAGAGTTTCATAGAAAGTACCAAGGTTATAATTATCTCCATGCAGTATTCTTCAAGCGGCACAAGCGGCTTATTCTGAATGCTGTTTATACACGGCTGACGGTTGTAGCGATTGCATTTATCAGTGTTGTTATTATCCGTTTTGTAGATTCACAGTTAGGAATTGCTATTAGCCAAAATATGACGAGATGGCTCCCCTTTCTTGTGTTTATCATGTACTTTATGTCCATAGGTGAAAAATCTTGTCGTGTTATGTTTAATAACTGCGACTTCAGCTTGTTGCACTACGGATTTTATCGTAACCGGAACACAATCCTTAATAACTTCACGATTCGTCTGAAAATCCTATCAAAGTACAGCTTAATTGTTCCATTGGCTACAATACTTGGAACGATAACATTCTCTGCAATGTGCGGAACACCGTGGTTGACGCTTGACATGCTCGCTTTTGCCTTGACAATCATAATATTGTCTGTGTTTTTCGTAGTACACCACCTATCGATGTACTATCTCTCTCAGCCATACACTAAAGAACTAAAAATTAAAAATCCGTTCTTTAGGTTCATGAACTGGTTTATTTATATGCTATGCTTTGCATGCTTGCAAATTAAAGTGGCAGGCATGGTATTTGCAGGTATTGTCATGGCGTTTACAATAAGCTATATTGCTGTGGCACTAGTTGCAGTTTACCGGTTCTCACCCAGGACATTTAGATTAAAATAGACACCAGGGAAATACAATTGAATTAACAGAATATTCTTATGTATTATAGTCACAAATAAAACAAGAAAGGAGAGTATAATTTAATCTACTCTTATTTTGCCGGATTAACCCCATCTTTTGGACATTAACGCTTAGTATCTTAATCTTTCTCAAAATTCCGAAGCTCAGGGACGGTTCGTTTTCTTCCTTCCCAATATGGTCCAGTCAATCCTTGCATAAGGGCGGTGAACAAATACTCGAAGCATTGGGTTTACTATTCATATGGCAAATTCTCCTTGCTTAAATAATTTTTATTTAGTAAAATGAAAATATCATTAAAAACTAAATACTTTTTTATAGCATAATAAGATTGTAGCGTATTTATATTTTGAGTACATTACACTTGAATCACAAATGTTAAAGGGGAGGTGGTCGTGCTATGCTTACAAAAGATTCAATTCAGAACTATATGAATTATAGCCGTGTACTAATTCGAGGTGTTGATTTTATATATATTCAACCACATTTAGAGCTTAGAAATTTTATTTCCAATTACACGATCACTTTTCCGAGTAAAGGTATGATGTCAGATAATTACGCTGTTGTGCCCCATGGGAGCGCTACACTTGTGCTATCATGTACTGATAGCCACATCCACGGCAACTTGTTTGGTCCCATCACGAAACCCTCATATGTTGGCAAGTCAGGCAATAATTTCAGCCTCTT
>JAKSBV010000159.1 GCA_022360955.1 Bacillota bacterium | reverse complement strand
CTTTTTAAAATTTACATCTTCAAACAGCTTGTAATAAAAAGAATCTCCTTGAAATTGGTACCTGTGAAGTGTTTTCACATAAATTTCTGAATGGTCTTTTATAAATGCGTTTTTCAATAGCTTATATTGGTCAGGATTTTGAATATACCAGTCAAATTCCGCTTCTGAATATTTCATTGCCCTTTCAAACAAATCAATTGGAAGATTCTTTATCTTTATATCTTGAGACAAAACAGTAATGGCGTTATCTAATAAATAAAAATAAAAGTCTTCTTTATTGTTAAAGTATTTAAAAAGACTGCCTTTACTTATGCCTGCATTTTTTACTATCCTATTGGTTGAACTTTCCTTGAAACCGTACTGTGCAAATTCAGCTAATCCTGTTTTTAGTATTCTGTCTTTTTTTTCGTCGTCCAATCCAAAAAATAACGGTTTAGGCATATCCTCATCCTTTCTGGTGACCACTAGGTCACCGATGCAACTAATTACAGTGACCATATGGTCACTGTAATTAGTTTATATAAAAATAATGAATTTGTCAAGGCTAAGCATTATCTAATTTCTATTTTACCCTTTCCCCCAGCACAAAGCCATCTTTCATTTCTTTCAGCTTCACCCGAAGTATTTTACCTTGAATGTCATCATCGGAAGGGACGATTACGCGGATATAGTTCGCCGTCAACCCTTCATAACGCTGTTTTTCATCCTTTACCCGCTGTTCAAACAGGACTTCCATCTCTTTACCGATATATTTTTGATAAAATTCGCGCTCGCACTGAGCAGCTGCTTCCGTCATACGTTTACTCCTTGTTTCTTTATCCTGCGGTGAGACGTGATTAGGATAGGCTGCCGCCGGCGTCCCTTTCCGCGGAGAATATTTAAAGACATGCACCTGGCTGAACCCTATCTCTTCGACAAATTGCAACGACGCCTGAAATTCTTCCTCGGTCTCCCCGGGAAAGCCGACCATCACATCCGTTGTAATCGCTGCATCAGTGTACTTCTCTCTCAAATTTTTTACAACTTGTCGATATTGGGCGGTGGTATATCTTCTGTTCATCCGTTGCAAAGTCTCTGCACATCCGCTTTGCAAAGAAATATGATAGTGGGGACATAGCTTGGGCAGATCCTGGGTCTTCTCAATAAATGCCGGTGTAAGGGTAGTAGGTTCAATCGAACCCAGGCGTATTCTTTCTATGCCTTCCACCTGATGTATTTTTCCGATAATATCGATGAGGCTTGTATGGCCCAGGTCTTTTCCGTAAGAAGCAATGTGTATGCCTGTCAAAACGACTTCTTTAAACCCATTGTCGGCCAATTGCTTGATTTCTGCCACAACATCTTCAGGATTCCTGCTTCTGATAGGCCCTCGGGCATAGGGGATAATACAATAGGAGCAAAACTGATTACAGCCCTCCTGAATCTTTAAAAAGGCACGTGTCTTTTCTTTATAGGCCGTCACCCGCAAGTCCTCGAATTCTTTAGCATGCATAATGTCCTGTACAACATTGATCTGTTTACGGTCTTCCTGTATGCTATCAATCAGTTCTACAATCTTGGAACGGTCCTTTGTACCGATAATAAGGTTAACCCCTTCTATTTGGCTCACTTCCTCGGAAGCCGTCTGTGCATAGCAGCCGGTTACGGCCACAATCGCAAGCTTATTAAGCTTTTTGGCCCTTCTGATCATTTGGCGTGATTTTCGATCGCCAAGATTGGTAACCGTACATGTGTTAATCACATACACATCGGCAAATTGGTCAAAATTTACGATCTTATACCCTTCCCGTTCAAACAGCTCCGTCATCGCTTCCGTTTCATATTGATTTACTTTACAGCCTAAAGTGAATATAGATATGATTTTTTTACGCCCGTATCTTTTTAAAAACTCTTCATTATTAAGGCTTACATCAACTTTATTTTTATCCATTGCGATAGCTTCCTCCTAAAAAATCTAAATCTATTTCTCTTTGATTATATGCTTTATTCAGTTATACCACCAAGAACCCTTTCCGCCTTTTCATCCATCGCAGCAATCATAAATTCATTCAGTGACATTCCTGCCGCTTCTGCGGCTTTAAGATATGCCGCCTTTTTTCCTTTTGGCGCATATGGGTATAATCTGTCATAGTTTTGTGCATTATATTTATTCTTTGCCCGTGTTGCCGCCGTCCCCTTTTTATCTTCCATTTTTTATACCGTCCTTTCGTTTTTTCATTATACCATCCCTCTAATACTCACGCAAATATATATTGCACACAATATAACGTGAGTATATTTGTTTATAATACCTTGCTCTTTCCTATTGACTTTATACTAACGTGAATATGTAATGATAGACATAGTGCTGTTAACCAATTTAAATGACCAATTTTTGATTCACTTAGCTGTCTGGGACTTGCGCTGTATAATGTTATTATCATACAGAAAGAAGAAGGCCCCAGAGAACCCCTTCTAACAAGATGGTGTCCTCTGAGACCTAGTAGATAACCATGATTATTTTAACAGATGCGAAACTAGTCTTTCTGAACCCTTAGTGGGTAACAGAGGTATATTACCTCCGTTACCCACTCAATAAATATTTCATTTACTATAACATATTAATCAATTCCCATATACTTGAAACTCATATATCCGTGCATATGCATCTCCAGAAATACTGCTTGCACGAGTTATATAAAGCCTTACATATCTGCCATTTCCGGCTACATCTTTACTAGTTATATTTAATGTATTTCCACTTAAATCATAAAGATTAGTCCAATTTATACTATCATTACTAACTTGTATTTTGAAGTCTCTAGTATTTGCAGTTGATACTTCTCCTCCTGAACCTGCGTGTTTTATAACAAATCTGGTTATATTTTTATTTAAACCTAAATCTACTGTTATCCAACTAGGTTCACCAGAATCAGAACACCACTTAGTTGCAGTACTTCCATCAAAAGCTTTTTCCGGTGCACAAAGAGGGTCATTTTGATAATAACTACTTGCACTATATGTCTTTTCATTGGATAGTATAGATCCATTATAACTATATACCTCAAACTCATATATCCTAGCACATGTATTATCAGGTATACTGGTTGCACGAGTTATATAAAGTCTAATATACCTCCCATTTCCTGATACTACTCTATCTGTCTCATTAGAAGTGTTGCCTGAAACACTATCAATCTCAGTCCATGATAAACCATCTGTGCTAACTTGTATTTTGAAGTCTCTGGTATTTGCAGTCGATACTTCTCCTCCTGAACCTGCATGTTTTATAACATATCTGCCTATATTTTTATTTGAACCCAAATCTACTGTTATCCAACTAGGCTCACCAGGGTCAGAACACCACTTAGTTGCAGTACTCCCATCAAAGGCTTTCTCCGGTGCACAAAGAGGGTCATTTTGATAATAACTACTTGCACTATATGTTTTATCGTCTGATACTTTAACTGAGTGAAATAAATCAAAGAAATAATTATATGTAGGTGTATGACTTCCATCAGGAGGAATAAGCCAAAATCCTGCCATATCACTGTTAACTGGCATCCCTGAACCAGATCTTCTATCATTACAATATAACTCCCAATATATTACATACAAAGCGCCCCAGTCTAATGCTGCTTCTGTTAATTCCTGTGTTATTGCTTTTTGATTATCAGGATTATCTATAAGGTTAGCAGCTGCTCCAAACTCCCCTACATAAATATTATCTGACCCCGGAGCATAAGAATCCAAATAGTTAAGGCTATCTAGCATTTTTTGTCTGCCCCCAACATAACAAGTATCCCATGAAGACAACGAATATAAATCACAATTAGTATATGGAATAACATCTTCTGTAAAGGTAATAGGATCATTTTTAAAATATAGTGGTGAATTAGTTTCACAAGCATGTTTTACCCAAACACCATTCTGGCCGACCTCCTTTATGGCTTTATCTACGCCCACTTGACGTGCATTAAGCCAATCCACCATACTTTGTGCTTTCACAGACATAGAAATATCACTATGTTCTCTTAACTGATTTTCACCTTCCCAGTTTTGAAGAATAAACGTCTTGTTTGTACCTGCGTAAGTTGTCAACAGATACTTTGTCAATTGATACATTTCTTCCTGAACAGAATCTTTTTCAGCCTGTGTCATTCCATCAAGAAAATCCCTATTACTACTTAGTGCAAAAGTGTAGGTTTCTAAAACATATGTCTTAAAGTTCATATCAAAAACAGTTTTAAAATATTGAGTATCTGCCAAATCTTTTAAGGTGCTAACTGTGGGCCAACTACTATTAAATGAATAGATACTGTCATAGCTTGGAATAAGAAAAAGCTTAATACAACTGAACCCAATTTTTTGTATCTCTTTTGCGCCCTCTAAAAGGTAATTATCAGATGTAAAATTGTATTTCCCATCAACATGTGTACATCCTAATTTGTCCAATATGTTGTTCTCATAACATTCCACAGTTATGGGTTGTATAGTGAAAAGTGATACCATCGTTATCATACAAACAAGAAATTGGGCCACATATTTTCTAAAACTTTCTTTCATCTTTCCCTTCTTTATAAATCCATCTATTAACATTTACAATCCCCCTTTAAACTTAAATTTCTCGGTGTTTCTTAATCATTGATTAGAATACCCATTTTCAAAAGAAATCACCTTATAGATTTTTATTAGAATAGATATTTTCTGTTTACTAGTGACGATTTCTTTTCACTCACTTGACGAATGCTCAGTTCTTTTAAAAGAAATTCTTTTCGGTCTAAATAGTAAATCCAAAGTTCTGATCTTATCATTTCTCTTTCCGACACAAGCTTATCTAAGTGCAAATACTTTTTAAAATCACTTTCGGAGATGATTTTGCAAAACTCACTACTATCTAATATTTTCAATAGAATTTGGAATCTGGAAATTCCTTTCTTACACTGTTCAGTATATTTAAATACTTTATCTTCCACCTCACTTTCTGCTTCAAATAATGCACATATTATCTTACTTACATATTTTTCATCTGAAATCTCCCATCTGAAAATATCAGAATTCAAAAGTTCCTTAACCATAACTGATATAGGGTTTTTATAAAGCTTTCCTATAGCTCGGTTTAATTCATCCTCCTCAGGATTTCTTTCAAGCCAATATCTGTATAGATTCTTAAATACATTAATTTTCGCTAAAATTTCTTTATGCAAGTAATATACAGGCTGCTTTTGATTATCTCTATCGACAAGCCAAAATCCCTCCCACTCTCTCATATTGTCAAGCCCATTACTATAAAACTCCCAATATAAAATAAATGGTGCTCCCCATGCAATCCCTGAGCTGATGACTGAAAGAGCATTCTCTGCCTGTTTTTCAGTTGGGCAATATCCGTACTGCACAAAATCCCAATAACCATCATATTCTCCTATGAATACCTTTTTCTTAAACAATTCATCAAAATATGCAGTAAATCTTGAATTTTCTTCAATATAGCTTAACGCTTCAGTAGTCCGGTTAGGCCACAAAGAGTCGTATGAAGAATAGGAAACCATGTCTAAAATAACATTAGGTAATACACAATTAGTCATGCGTTTTAACTGTCTATCTTTAGCATCCAATGGCCGATTTACTTCTGCATAATGACCAACCCATACATTTTTATGGAGTATTTTTCTTCTAGCGTCTTCTACAGCTTTTTGACGTATCGTTAAATTTCTTATCATCCCTTCAATCCTGCTATCATCCACCTCCTTACTGGCATCATAATCATCTAATAAAACCCAATCACTTTCCCAGTTTCCAATTAAGAATACTTTACCAGAATCATTATAAGTAGTGAGCAAATAAGACGTTAAATTATAAATTTCACTATAAATTTTGTGCTCCTTCTCCTCATTAAGAAAGATATCAAGGGCTGATTCTCTTCCATTAGCTTCATTAATGACCCAAATCATAAAGTATTTAAAAGGCATATCAAGTACCGTACGGAAGTCAGGATAAGAACAAGCAATATCCTTGAAAGATTTTAAAGATGGGTTAATAGGTAAATTGTAAAGTTTTGGTGAAAGGCTAAACTTTATGACATCCGCCCCCATTTCATAAAGACCTTTTGCAGTTTCGACCAAAGGTCCTTCCTCAGTAAAATAGTATTTAGGATCAAAAGTTTGACTTCCAACCCTAGTATTGAAGTGAGGAAATATCTTGCTGCTCAATTTTACATCACTCCTTTATTTACATTAACTTTTTCACTTTCAAACTTCTACAATCATTCAAAAACATTTGACACTAGTCAACTATTCTTTATATTTATTGATATCTATTTTATTAAATCGCAATAAGCATCATACATTGCCTCTAGGTTTTCTTTTGGTGTTCCATGAAGAATCTGACAATTTGTGCTAATAATATGCCTAAATCCTTTCATAGAAAGAATAGATTTTTTTGTTTCTACGCTGACTTCCTCAGGAGTCCCGTTTTTTAACAAGTTGAGATTTATATGCCCCTTGCTAACAATTCTTTTATCAATGGCCTTTCTCGCTATTCTAAAATCAGTGATATCTCCTGTGGGCGGTAAACTGAATGATTCATATACCGTAGGCTTTATAGAATTTACATACCCACTGTCTATCCACTTTTTCCCACAACCACAGACATGGTAATTACTCCACCCTCCAAGGCCTTCTGTGAGCTCACATAATTCGGTAGAAGCTGTGAGAAAGTATTCCTCGAAAATTCTAGGTGATATCATTTCAGTTCCTACAGATCCTAAAAATATTCCGTCAGTGCCATTTTTTAGTGCTACCTCAATGATTTTCTTCTCTGTTTCATGCGCTTCCTGCATAAAGGCTACAAAAGCTTCAGGCCATTCAATCTCATGGTAAATAGGATCTTCCCTTGGGACAAGAAAAAATCCTTCAAAAGGGTTGGATACAATGACAGTAAATGCAGCACGATCCCCGATTACGCGTCTCACTCTTGTCACTTCTCTCCCTAAATCTTCTGCATACTCCCTAATTAATTTTACATAATAGCTTAGTTTTTTATAATCTTCTTCTTTTTTTATAGGAGACTTTGTCAAAGTACACCCATTATCAGGTAGTTCAGTAGTTTCATTTTCCAATCTTCCAAAAGGCGTATCAAAGTATCTACGAATAACCCTGCGTTTGTCTGTCTCTATTTTTTCACTAATCTTCCACTTAAGCGGCTCAATATTTTCTATAAATACATCTCGAAAAACATTGTGGATAAGGTCAAATTTAAATTCCAATGCTACATCTACCTGTTCTTCAAGTGTTACTTCACTGAGCCATTTCTTCCCTAGAAAATATCCAGGATAATAGCAACCCCAGTTTGGGGAGTATAAAAACTTTTTTTTATCTGATTTTCCTTTTATATAATTATTGATTTTTTCTCTACTGTTCATATTCAATATATTGTCCGATTTTTTTTCATCTATCATCATATGTCTTCCTCCATTAATAAAAGCAATTGCTATATATTTCGCAATAAACATTTTACATGTTTTTCATTTTCTATATCGCGAAATGTATACCTACGTACATTCAACGCGAAAAACACCATGTAGTTCATGTCATTTCTTTTTCGCGTTCAATATATGTACTAAGATATTATAACTACATCTTCCGGGATAAGCCACCGGAACTACTTAAAGATTAAAACTTGCGAATAAACTTAACCAATTCTTTAAAGTCTATTTCTAATACTCCCACTTTTTCATCTGCCGCACCATAACTCGCTACCAACCTATCTCCCACTCTAATTAATCCTGTAATAAATACACATGGCGTTTTAAACCTATTTGGTTGTTCCCATGGCTCATCTGCAATAATAAGTCGTTCTGAACATCGATGCTTGACTTTTGGAAAGCCTTCTTCCTGTTCTTCCAGAATCATGAAGGATTGTGTGTAACCGACAATAGAATCCTGCTTCCCATGGTAACTAAGTAGCCATTCATTTTCATCGATCTTTATCGGAGTTGCACTCCCCCCAATCCGATTCTTTTCCCATTCAAATTCTGGAACAGCAAGAATTTGTCTGGAAATTGAGGGATTTGGAAATTCCTCAAAACAGTCGGCAGCACAGATCATCATCGAAGGCGAAATATTTTCCTTAACGCCTTGATAGTTTGACGGACAAAAAGGCCTTTGTATCATCACTATTTTCTTTTTTCCATTAATATTAAGCCTTTCTGGAAAAATCAGTACATCCCGATCTTCACCAAAAATCGCATTAGTTAAATGGGTAATATACGTAAATGCTTGTTCATACTGCTTCTGTGCCAATTTATCTAAGTCGACTTTAAAAAGAACATTAACTGTTACGTTTTCTGAAGCAACCTTTCCAAAAGGGTTTTTGTCCAAATTTGCCCACTCTGGCGCACACTGTTTAGGATCATCATACTCCCAGTAAGGTCCAGGTGGAAACATACGGCAGGCGGTTATGACATAGCATTCTCCCTCAAAATAAAACATTCGAGGGTCTTCAATGCATCCATTGGTATAATTGGTTACTTCCTTTCCCTGATAATTAGTCATGAATATTTTTTCAGCTGAATATTCAAGCTTCGGTGTTAGTGCAGGAGTATCCAAGTCAAAACACCAGGAGTGTCCATGATCATCACTCCAGCCATATCCAAGAAAAATAGGATATGGCAGTGGCTTTCCCCATATCTGTTTTTCCCGGCAAGGACCAGTTGCACGAAAAAGCATATGTATTCTTCCAGTTTTGTTATCTTCAATAATTGAGGGGTTTAACACCATTTCGCTTGCCCATGAACAATCCCTGACTGGTTCAAGTACCATTTTCTTTGATTTGATAAAATGATATGCCATCGTCTGTTTCTTCTCCTCCCTTACGTTCAATATTTACCAACAGGTAAGGACTGCTTCAACATTTTTCATTGGTACATCTCGTCCAACTTCACTCTGCCCAATTAAGCCTCCGTTTAGAAATAAGTGTTTTTTCATTAATTCCGCCTTTTTTATGATTTCCTCTGGAGTTCCATTTGGAAGGGTATCCTGCCTACTTAATTCTCCCCAGAAACACAGCTTCCCTGCAAACTTTTCTGCTACATTCTCCACTCCCATACACCAGAGTTGGGAATTTATCGCATCCACACCTAGGTCGATAAACTCCTGGTATAAATCCATAATATATCCGTCACTGTGAAAGAAAACATATTTGCCCTTTGATTTAATCATATCGAATAGTTCCTTGTATACTGGTTTAAATATTTCCCTCCATGAAGCAGGAGATATCAATAGTGATCTCTGACTACCCCAATCATCCCCAAAACATATTCCATCAACATCATGCTCAAGCCATTGACGCAAGTACTCTTTATAGAAATCAACAACTATATCTCTAAGAATAAAAAGTTCATTACTTTGCTCTGCTATATCCATAAACAGGTTTTCTGTTCCTCTAATAAACTGCATTCGTTCAAAGATACTTATCCATCCTCCAAGCATGAACTTATCGCGATTTACTTCAATAAAATCATCAGTTTTTTCAAATCCCCCTTTCAAAAGATTAATTGGAGACCGATAATTCATTAAATGCTTATAATCCGCTAGAGGGTGTTCTTTTACCTCACCAATAATCCCTTCCTGTGCATTTTTCCAAACGCATCCCCAAACATCTTTGTATGATCCTACCTTATAATGTCTTTCATCAAAGGTAGGATCATTATAGGGTACCCGCACAAAATCTATCCCTCTATCATAGACTAGCTTCTCAAGTTTCTCTCCATGTTCAATATATCCTGCCGGTAATACCCAAAGATCCACAGGAATTCGGTCAGGGCTTTGAAATTTTATTGTTTTAATGACTCTTTCTTTACTTGTCATCATTATATCCATTCCTTTCGCTTCACTCAAGGCACAAAACGTAATAAAAAAGTGTTGGCTTCGAGCGAGTATTTTTTTATTATTAGTCATAGGGAATTCGGTACACTACAAATCACGGGGAGATGAGTGGGCTGTCTATGTCAGATGACCGAATCATTATATGTGTAGACCGCCTTAATTTTTTACTACCCTTTCACTCCAGCAGATATTACACTCTTTTCAAAATATTTTTGGAATGTTATAAATATAAGTATTATAGGAACAATAGAAAGTACTGATCCTGCCATTATTACCGGAGTACCTGCATCCGAAAGTTCTTGAAGTATTTTAATAGCTAATGGTATAGTGTATTTATCACTGCTTTTTATCCAAAGTAAAGGACCCATGTAGTTATTCCATACCCAAGTAAACTGTAAAAGCAGGAATGTTATTATCGTTTCTTTTGCAAGTGGAACAATTATTCTAAACAAAGTAGTTAAATGCGAAGCTCCATCCATCTTTGCAGATTCTATTATGCTTTTGGGTATTCCTAAAAATGTCTGCCTAATTAAAAAAGTTCCAAATGCATTGGCAAAAATCGGCCCTATACATAATACCGCCAAAGTATCAACTACTCCCATCATGCTATATGTCACAAAATGTGGAACTATAAGTAATTCCGGTGGTACAGCCATAGAGATAATAACAAAAATAAATATTACATCTCTTCCCACAAACTCCATTCTTGAAAAAGCATATGCAGCAAATACACATGTGAAAAATGACGCTACTGAAATAATTAATACAACTAGAATAGAATTCATAAATGATTGCGATATATTAACAACCGGATTTGGCTTAAATAAAAAGTAATATGAATCAAGTGTAGGATTTTCCGGTATCCACTTTATCGGGAATGAAAATACCTCTATATTATCTCTTTTAAAAGAAGCTGACAACATCCAGAAAAGGGGCATCAATAGTGTAAGTGCTATACACCACATGATTATATTCTTTATAAAAAATATAAATTTGTTTTCAAGCTTAATATTGCTTAATACATTAGCGCTTGTTTTCATAATACATCAACCTTCCCATATAATCAGCTGTAATTTACCCATTTGTCCTGAATTTTCCAATTTGTGGTTGTTATTATTCCAGCCAAGGCAACTACCATTACAGCCAGTGCACTTGAGGCTCCTAAGTCCTGAATGGCATTACCACCAAAAGCAAACTTATACATAAGTGAACCAAAAACGTAAGTAGAATGACCAGGTCCTCCATCTGTTAATAACATCACAGGTGCCCAGTGCTTCAATGTATTTAAGCTTTCTGTAATTATTACAAATAATGTTGTAGGGGATACAAGAGGCAGCGTTATCTTAAAGAATCTTGTCATTGTACCTGCACCCTCCACTTTAGCAGCTTCATATAAGTGTGTCGGAATAGCATTTAGTGCTCCTATATAAATAAAAGCAAAAAAACCTATAGCCCTCCATAAATTCATTAAGTAAATTAATATCCTTGCATTCCAAGGGGTTGCAAACCATATTGGAGGTTCCATCCCTAAGCTCTGCATAATTCCTGAAATAGGGCTAAGTCTTGTATGAAATAAAGCAGACCATATCATAACTATTGCCACGATGTTACATATATTAGGTATAAAAATAGCTGCCCTAAGTCCTCTTTCATAAATAAATTTGCTATTCATGGCACTTCCTAATACAAGTGAGCAAAAAGCTGTAACAGGAACCATTAGAACTAAAAAAGAATTTGTAATTATTGCTGATACAAACTTGTCATCTTCAAGTATATATTGATAATTTTTTAATCCCATAAATTTTATATCGCTAAAATCAAGTCCACCATAAAAAGACCAATTTGTAAAACTTAAAAACACCATAAATAATATACCTGCATATACAAGTATAGATATACCTGCTATCTGGGGCAAGCTAAATAAATAGCCTTTTAAATTTGCTTTTAATTTGCTTTCATATTTTACCATGAAAATCCCTTCTTTTTATATAAAGGGCACTTGTGCCCTTTTTATAGAACTTAAAAAATATTAATTATTTATTGGCTTCTATCTTATCTATTTCCTTTTGTCCTCTTTCCATCATCTTGTCAATACCTTCTTCTATAGTCTTCTGCTCTGATAAAATATTGCCCATTTCACTTCCTAATACTCCCCATAGAGGTCCTATATATTCATCCTCCGGAAATTCATAATATGACTTCATTCCTTGTCTGTTATCAAATAAACCTTTAAGCTCTTCCATTGTAAATAAGTTTTCATGTTTATTGCCCTCTTCATCAATATATGTTGCTAAAGATTTTACAACTATCTCTTTGTCTACTTTTTTACTTGCGGGAATTGCACCTACCAGGTCCATTCCTTTATGTGATACAAACTTCATATACTTAAAAGCTTCGTATGGATATTTTGCAGTTGTAGGAATAACGTAAAATCCACTTATTTCAGAAGCTGTAACGTCCGTTGGAACATCTTTATCAAGCCTTGGAAGTGGGGCAATCCCAAGTTCAAAATCTGCTCTCCCCATTGCTCTTGCTTTTTTTATTCCATCAAATGCCCATGCATTCCCTACAACCATAGCTGTTTTTCCTGATACAAATTGATCGACCATATTAAGCTTGTTTAAACTTATTTCAATAAAACTTGGATTTGCTTTATCAGTAACTGACAATTGATAAAAAAACTCAATTGTTTTTTTTAGATACTTGTCACCAAAATTAGGTGCTTTTTTACCATCTTTAACTTCATATGCGTTCCACCCTGCTACCTGCGCCGGAACTCCTACAAACCATCCCCAGTCAACAGGTATCCAAGAACCAAATACTTTTTCTATTCCCTCGCCCTTTGTCAGCTTATTTGCATATTCTACAAGCTGATCAAAAGTCCAATCATCTTCTGGTTCTGCCAATGCTGCTTCTTTAAACATATCTTTATTATAATATACAGGATAATATGTTTTAGATAAAGGTAGTGTGAAAAATTTCTTCTCATTACTGCCCTTAGCTACAAATGCACATGTCCTGTCACTCCCTGCTACAAATTCTTCGTCCATATTCATACCATCTTTTTTTATGTATTCATCTAATGGTAGAATAATCCCATTCATGGCTCTTGGTCTTAATAAGCCTGTTCCACCGCCCATTGATACAACGTCAATCTGATCACCTGCTGCAATCATCATATCAAGTTTTTGTGCAAATGCATCAGTAGCTGATTTGTCATCCGCACCTGAAAATCCAACAATTTCAAAGTCAATATTTGGATTTTCCTTTTTAAATCTGTCAATTAATGTTTGATATCTTTCTGGTCTTTCATTTGTGAAATAAACTAGCTCTTTCTTTTCTTGGTTGCTTTCGCTTTTTGTTGCCTCTGAATTTGTCTTAGCTTCATTTTTTGTCGTGTCAGGTTCGTTCTGGTTACACCCTGCAAACATAGATACTACCAAGCCAATTACCAATACCATAATAATGTTTTTTTTAATACCTTTGTAAATTTGATTTGACATCATTCCTTCCCCCTTGTAATTAAATTATAAACTACATCTTTTAGGTTTATATGAGTTTGACAAGTTTGACGAGTTTGAGTACATTTATATTATAACTCGGAAAAAAGAATAAAGATAATGAAATAATTTTGTTATTATACTGTCTTTTTTTTGTTACGGGTTCATTGAAATACGAAAGTCCCATTTGTATGCTGGTGACGTATCTTTTCTTATGTTTTACTTTTTGAAAAGTTTGGGTTTAGTATGCTGTCATCCGTTAAGGTTGGATAAAGATAAGTTTTTTTTATTCAAACTGATGGTATCATAACTTCTACAGTCGTCCCTTCTCCTGTATTACTAAAAACCTTTATACCATATTCTTCTCCGTAATATAACTTAATTCTGAAGTGAATATTTAATAATCCTATAGACTGACTCTTAAACTCTTTTTCTAAAGAAACATCTACATTCTCTTCTAGTGTCTTCCGTATTTTTATAAGATTGTTATTTTTTATACCTTCTCCATCATCTTGAACTTTTATTATTAGAGTTTCTTTTTCTTCAAATGCATTAATTTCAATTAAACCTTTTAAATTCGGGTTTTTAAAGGCATGTTTAATAGCGTTTTCCACTAAAGGCTGGAGAATAAATTTTAATATATGTTTAGACATTAATTGATCGGGAACTGAAATTCTCATTTCTAAATTTCCATTATATTTATTATTTGCAAGTAAAAAATAATTATTAATATGATTAAGCTCATCTTTTAGAAAAACAAATTGATCTTTATTGTTTATATTATATCTGAATATTTTTCCAAGACATCGAACGAGTCTAGATGTATCGTATGCATCTTCTAATTGCGCCATGCAATTTATATTATCTAAAGCATTGTATAAAAAATGTGGGTTTACTTGAGCTTGCAAAGCTTTAAATTCTGTTACAAGTTTTTGATATTTGTTTTTATAAACTTCTTGAATTAAACAACGTATTTTATCAATCATGATATTATAATCTTTTCCTAAATCCTCTATTTCTCCTCCGGATGAAAGATTAACTTTATGGCTAAAATCACCCGTTTCTACATTTCTCATGGCCTTTTGCAACAGTTTTATAGGTTTTGTAATATTATAAGAAAAACCAAATGAAAAAAATAAAAATATAACCAAACAAAAAAAGACTACTATTACAAGTGACTTAATTGTATCGTTAAACTGCTTTAGTAATATATCGGTTTCGCTAAGTCCTATAAAAGTCCATCCCAGTTTACTTTTGTGTATAGATAAAAGATACCCATTCGTAGAAGTATATCCATTGGTTTTTAGTTTTTCTTCAGCAATCCATGGATATACTTGATCAACAGACTTTGTTATATGACTTTTAGAATGATTATCAAAAACTATATTTCTTTGCTTATCTACAATTATAAATTTTCTGCCATTTGTATTTACTGAATCAATAAGCCTATAAAAAATTTTATGCCCTACTTCAACGCCCAATACTCCCTGTGTTTTAAATGTATCAAAATTAATGATGTTCCTCGCTACGGTAACTGTAAAGTCACTTGAAAAATTTGATATATATTTAGGCATATGACTTCCAAATAAAACAGGTTTACCTTTTATCTTTAATACATTTTGGTACCATTCTTCTTTACTAATATCATATTCTAACTTTTTGGGTCCTAGTTTTGTTCTCTCATAAATAAACTCAGTATTGTCTATTAAAAAAATTGCTTCAATATCATCTCTGGCACCAAATATGTTTATTGCAAAAGAATCAAATTCTATTAAGTTCTTGTACCTCTGTTTTGGATCTATGTCAGTATTATCTAGTATTTTTTTTATATTTTGTGATAATTGCGCATTATTGGTTAATCTAAAAATATCTTCAAAATATGTCTGGATATTCATATCCAGTGATTTTAAGAGATTTATACTATCCTTATTAAAAGTACTTTCTAGCTGTTTTACCATTTGACTATATGAATATATACTTATAGCTATCATCGGAATAAAAATCATAATTATATATGACATTATCAGTTTTCTAGAAATCTTTGCATTTATATAATTTATTGTTTTCTTAAATAAACAAATCATTTTTATCTCACCTACAATTTTTTAAACCTTTTTTATACGTTCTATATTCTTTGGGGGTCATGCCTATCGTTCTTTTAAATACTTTATAAAAATATACATCATTACTGTAACCTACTATCTCACCAACTGTAGACACATTTAATTCTTCATTTTCTAAAAGCTTTTTGGCATTTTGTATTCTCACACAAGTAATATAGGCATTTATATTTTCTCCCGTCGTTTTTTTAAATAAATCACTTAAATAGGAATTGTTTACATGAAATAAATCAGCTATCTTTTTAAGTCCTATGCTTTGACTATAATTTTGGTCTATAAAATCTTTAACCTTTGAAATCAAAGCATCTTTCCCCCCATTTTCTTCCAAACATTTTTCTGTTGTCATTAAAAAAATGTTATAAATAATCTTTTTAATACTTGTTATTGAATTAAATGCAAGTAAATAATCTGTACTGTTTATTTTTTGTAAAAAATCATTAATATCTTTTGATAAGTCTGTATTTGATTTAAGTAAAATTGAACAAAGGTTTGTAATTAAAACCCTTAAACTTCCTATAGACATTTTATTGTTTATTTTAGATAAAATTTCATTAATTATTTTTTCAACTTCCGTTTTATTTCCTAGAGCAATATAAACTTGAAGTTCCTTTTCATATTTAGTTGTGTCAATATACAAGTGCTTTCTTTTTTCTATATCACTATACCTTACAACTTGTCCATCATCTTCAAACAATGTATACGGTAAAGCCTCCAATGCATTTTCATAAGACATATATACTTTTTTTAATCCCACAAATACTTTTCCAATTCCACAAGTACAATTGCTCATTTTACATTTTTTATGAGATAATATCTTTTGGATTACATCATATATTTTGAACTGCATATAATCATTATTTTTTATGTCACAAAAAATAATAACATATTTATCCCCATACCTTAGTGTATATATTATCTTAAACTTTGTTAATATTTCTTTATGTAGCTCTGGCTGTAAATGCAAATAATTTTCGTCAAAATTGTTAATTACACAAACACAAAAATGGTCCTTTTTTAAATCAATTTGACCTAATATAGCATACTCATTAGAATTATCTGCTATATATCCTTTTAAAACCTTTTGCAATAAGTTTGATACATCATTATCTCTATTTTGGGATTTTTGTTTTATCCTATTATCTATATTTTCCTTTGCTTTTTTGATTGAATTATTCAATTCTTTCGGCGAAATCGGCTTTAAAATATAATTAATACTTCCATATTTTATTGCATATTTCGCATATTCAAACTCATCATATGCACTTATTACGATAGTTTCGATATTAGGATTAAATTTATATATTTGCTCCAGCAATTCAATACCGTTTGATTCAGGCATTCTTATATCAGTTAAAACAATATCTACATCTTTAGTCTTGACTATCTCCATAGCAGTCTCACCATTATAAGCTTCCCCTGCAAATTCAACATCATCCCAATCAATCATTTTTTTTAAGCCTCTTCTAATTAGTGTATCGTCATCTACTATAAGCAGCTTATACATAAAAATTACATCCTTTTAATTAATCAAATTTAACTTCTCTAAACAGAATTATATAACATAACCATGCTAAAAAAAAGTAAAAACTTTAATCATATTATTTATATCTGCAAAAAAATCACTGCTGTAATTCCTCATTCTTGAATGGGTATGCAAATTCTTTTTCGCGAAATATATAGCAACTTAGGTGCGCTAAAATGAAACTCAGTCAAAAAGAGTAGCACCGGCTCTTTATCTTTGTTATATTATATTTAACGATAAATATTTTCATCCTTCATTAGGCTTTATACGGTAGATGTATGGGTGGTGACACATTGAAGGTAAGGTTATTTCAATATAAACAGCTTAAAGAAGAACATATCGATATCTATTATAAAAATATGTCTCCTACCATAGAGAAGGTTATTACTATGGTAGAAAATGAAAGTCTCACCATGCACCTCTGCGGTAAGACAGAAAAGGATGAGCAGATATTTATTAATACTAGTGATATTTATTACTTTGAATGTGTGGATAAACGTACTTTTGCATATATGGAAAAAGCAGTATATCAGGTAAAGGAAAGTTTATTGATCTACATACATATGCATATAGACATATGTTTGTAACGTTTACGATTGGATATATAATAGGTGCTGGTATTTACTATATTTCTCTATTTAGAGATGCGAAAAAGCAGAATGAAATATTACGAGAGATTGAAATGAAAAAGAAGCATTAAGAAGTATGGCAATCAAAATCACGACAGCACATAGTACAAGGAAAAGCATAATAGCGATATATATAAATTGATATTCCTATCCTTGTATAGATAGACCTTATTTGGCACATTATTAACTTTTTCTGAAATAAGAACATTTTACTACAATTTACATATCAACGTCAGGTCATAATAAAAAATTGCAAAATTAACAATACGCGATTGACTTATGCTGTAAAAAAGGGTATGATAATATCAAAGGTAAATATTTCATTGCCTAACTTAAAATTGATTTGTTATTTTTGTATAAATATATATTTATAAAACAAGGAGGCATAACCATGAAAACTTTTAACATTATAATACATTCAATCAAAGACGTAAAAAACTTTGTAACCACCGTGAACAAATATGATTTTGATGTGGATCTTTCCTCAGGAAGGTATGTAGTAGACGCAAAATCAATTATGGGCATATTCAGCTTGGATTTAAGCAAACCTATTAAAGTGGAAGTCCATACGGACGATTGTGATACTTTCCTTGAAGAAATTAAGGCTGTTATAACAGATTAAAGTCAAAAGGGCATTGCGCCCTTTTGGTTTTGGTTGAATTTTGTTGGCTAAATAATCAAAATAAAAAGGCCCGATACTTTCGAGCCTTTTTTATTTTGTCCTTAATAGGTGATGATCTGCTTATCGCCTATTCTTTGCTCATCCAAATTGTCTTTGTCCTTTTCCGGAAAGCATAGGGTATCTTTATTGCCGTCACTGATATATCTTCTTTCCGGGTATTTTTCAAAGTAGTCCAGATAGTAATACATATCCGGTTCCTTCCCATTGCTCTCACTCGCTCTAACTCTAGGCATGTACAAAGGTTTAAAGTTTTTGTGGCCCGGAGGCGGTGAAGGATTGGAGCCCACTGCCAATATGGCATCATTTTTATAATGAATATCCTGGTATTGACCTTGTATGATATAGTCAAAGGTAGCACCGGCATACGATCCAAACGGCAAAGCCAAGGTATTATGGCTGTAATCGGGAAAATACCCCTTCATTTTCTTGACATGCTGTGCTATAACCTTCTGAATGGTTGATGCGTCCGCACGCCCCAGATTAGTGTGCCCAAACGTATGGTTGCCTATATCCATACCCAAATCCAATAAGTACTGCAGCATTTCTTTCTCGGTCACTTTACTGCCGGCAAACGCCGCTTCATTTGTATAAAAGGTGCCTTCCATCCCAAAATCGGGATGTTCCTTATAAAATGCCTGCATAATACCCACGGCCGAATTGGGTTCGATTACCTGCTCCCCGTCTTTCTCGATCAAATTAAACTGACTGATATGACCGTCGTCAAAAGTAAAGATGATCGGTGTCATACCTGCCGCCACATCAATATTATTTGAAATAAAATCATCCATGCTAATCAACCGGTAGCCTCTTTCATACAAAAGGGCCAAATCTTTTCTAAAATGATCAAAGGATCTCCACCATACATCCTTTTCCGTTTCCCCGAAATAATGATACATAAGCACCATCACTTCACCAAGCTCGTTCGGCTTTACCTTCTCAAAATCGATCGGCTCAGGCTGCTGTGTCCCTTCTTCTTCAATCTCTTGACCTTTATCCGTACCTTTTGTACCATCTGCATCCTTATCCGTATCCGTATTGTTACCTTCATGGTCATCGCCCCCATCCACCGCCGCCTTATCCTTAGGCTCGGGCGAAACAGGCGGAACGGCCGAATTGCTTTGCTGACATGCCGAGAACAAAAACAGTATAACTAAAACCACTAGCATGCTTCTTAATTTCATTAGATTTCTCATAGACAAAACTCCTAAATTTTTGATATTGCTGTCCATAGCTTGATTGAACCTTATGTTAACACTACTATATTATATCCAATTATATTTTTTTTGTATAGTATTAAATATTTAATTTTGAGAAAAATATTAGTAAAGATAACCAACTTTAGGCTCAAAAATACATTTAGGCAAATAATGATGATTCTACATTTTTTGTCTAAATATAAATCCGATTTTAAAGTTGGGTATCTATATCCCCATAGGAGTGATAAATATATGGCCGATGATATTGCCAGAAGCAAAGAAGAACTTGAAAGAGAAGCGTTGTTAAGAGAAGGAAAGCCTTTTATGCGTACCCTTGTCTCCCCTCGGGAATCCAAATCTCAAAAGGCCCAATATCAAAGCGGTGGTAAACCGGGCCTTAGAAAAGACGTAAAAACACCAATGAAGCACAAAGAAACTTAAAAAAACTGCCTCGATTTGAGGCAGTTTTCAATGGTTTTTTACTGTTATTTCCATTCCTTTTGTGTTATAATGTTTTGGGGTGATAAAATTGACAAACAACGCACTAAACGATCTAACCGAAAATAAACTCATACTATTATATATCCTTAAAAATTTGGATATGCCTTTGACCAATGTGCAGATTACGGACACCATTATGAACGATGGTCTGATGAACTATTTTGTGTTGCAGCAGTATCTTTCCGATCTGGTGAATGCAAAGCAAATAAAAATCTATCATAAAGACGGTAAACAACTTTATAAAATTACTCACAAAGGTCGGGAAACATTGACATATTTTGAAAACCGAATTGATTTTAGCAAAAGAGAAAACATTCACAAAACAATTTTAAATAAAAAAGCGGATTTCAAAAGATCAACCGAAGTCATAAGCGATTACACGCCTAGCGATAACAATGAGTATATTGTGGACTGTAAAATTATAGAAAACCATACTGCGCTCATAGAGCTGAAACTCACTGTCGGAACCAAAGCTCAAGCCAAAGCTATGTGCGAAGACTGGAGAAAAAATCCTTCCCGTATTTATTCTCAAATCATCTCTGCTTTTGCAGAAAAGGAAAATAAAAAAAGCCTGTGAGCACTTCACTTTCCAGGCTTTTTTTAATGAAATAACATTTTGAACATGCTATGTTGTTCATCAATCTTTAATTTCCTTGTTTTAGCCTCTCTAAGAAGTGTTGCATATTCATGTTTGGCAAACTCAAATTTAAGCTTTGCCACTTTTATTTTACCATAGTCATCATGTACATCTTTTAGATAAATTTGAAGCAATTTACATTGTCTGATGGACTGATCCAACTTTGACAACAATGCGTGATCCGTAAGTTGATTATGAGTCACTTGTTTTCCTCCTTCCCGTAATATATTTTTTCTTCGAACTGCGTGTGTTCGACGCCCAACTTTTTTGCAGGAACAATATTTATACTATGCAATAAAATTACAATTTAAACCTAAAAAATAAATAAAATTTTAAAGCTTTTTCATCTGCATTCTATTTGCATGCTTTTTCACGTTCAATCTATAAAACCGCAAAAACAAAAGACTTTGCTGAAATTCCAGCGAAGTCTTTTGTTTTTGTGGAGCGGGTGATGGGAATCGAACCCACGCGATCAGCTTGGAAGGCTGAGATTCTACCATTGAACTACACCCGCATCTTTCAGTTGTCAGCTTACAATCCATTATACCGAAAACAGCAACTATATTTCTACCCTTAAAAACCTAATAACATCCTGCAAAATCTACAAAATAAACAAATAACCGTTTTGCTCAATAATCAAGCAACAGTTATTT
>JAKSBV010000302.1 GCA_022360955.1 Bacillota bacterium | reverse complement strand
AATGTTTATCAGAGACTATGAAAGGCTGACTGACTGCTACGACAGAATGAATTATTCACCGCTGGGTGCAGGTGCTTTAGCTGGCACTACCTACGAAACTGACAGGCATTTTGTAGCGGCTGAACTGGGCTTTGCCGGGGTGTGTCTCCATGGTATGGATGCAGTAAGTGACCGGGATTTTATCATTGAGTTTATCAGTGCTGCTGCTGTTTGCATGATGCACTTGAGCAGATTTTGTGAAGAGCTGATTATCTGGAGCACTTCAGAGTTTAATTTTATTGAAATGGATGATGCCTACAGCACTGGCAGCAGTATCATGCCCCAAAAGAAAAATCCTGATTTAGCTGAACTTATTCGAGGTAAAACGGGCCGGGTTTACGGCAATCTGTTTAACATTCTGACGATAATGAAGGCCTTGCCTTTAGCCTATAACAAAGACATGCAGGAAGATAAGCTCCCTCTATTTGATACGGTTGATACAGTTTCTAATTCTATTACGGTTTTCATTGATATGATTACTACGATGCAGATCAATAAAAAGTCGATGTCTCAGGCAGCAAAAACTGGTTTTATGAATGCAACTGATGCTGCAGACTATTTAGTAAAGAAGGGCCTGCCATTTAGAGAATGCCACGCTGTTATCGGCAGAATTGTATTATACTGCCTCAATAAGCAGGTAGCTATTGAGGATTTATCGTTGGCTGAACTTAATGAGTTTTCTGATAAATTTGAGGAGGATTTCTATCAAAATATAACCATCGAAGCCTGTGTCAATGCCAAAAAGTCAGCTGGGTCTACCTCTCACAGCAGTATAGTTGAGATGGTAAGGCGGACCAGAGCTAAGCTTATAAGTATGTAGTTCTTTCCACGGACGCTTCCAAAATTAAGGCTACCTCTACGTTGCACGCCAATATTTTTATCATAGATATACTACTCGTATTATCTATGTTAAAAATATTGGCTACGCCTTGATCTAGCCTTAATTTTGGAAGCCTCGTTATGCCTGACTTTTCGTCATTTATTTACAATAGCTGGGCAGCGCCAGCCATAGGGACGGTTCTGTTGGCAAGTGCCTT
>JAKSBV010000202.1 GCA_022360955.1 Bacillota bacterium | reverse complement strand
TTCGAATAATATTTAGATACCCAACTTTAAAATTGAATTTATATTTACACAAACAACGCAGAATCATCGTTGTTTTCGATACTATGTAATCCATAACCGATCAAAAGGCGTTTCAAAAAAGTAGAATTTATTTACCCTTGGACATAATAATATGAATCATGTATTTTTTAAAACGCCCTTTGTGTAAGTAGTATTTTTAGGTTTAAAGTTGGGTATCTTTATTAAATTATTTGTTTTTAATAATTTAACAGTATAGAGTAGGACCTATGGGGGTCCTGCTTTTACTTTAGAGAAATAAAATGACGAAAAATTAATCAATTCAATGTAAAAAAGCATTAAGTGGCCTTATCTTAATTGTAAAATTTGAAGGGAGGATAATAATGCATAAGTATATATTCAAAAGAGTACTTCTTCTTATACCGGTATTATTGGGCGTTACTTTTATCGTTTTTACAATCATGTCATTTACACCCGGTGACCCGGTACAGATGATGCTTGGAGAAAGTGCACAGCCGGAAGACATGGCTGCGCTTACAGCAAAAATGGGACTGGATGATCCATTCTTAGTGCAATATGTTAGATTTGTAGGTAATGCGATTAGGGGTGATTTTGGCAGATCATATGTGACTAAAAGGGAAGTGTTCGCAGAGATATTTGCAAGATTCCCGAATACGTTATTACTAACTGCAGTTGCTGTGGCAATAGCAATTGCAATAGGTATACCGGTTGGTATTATTTCCGCAACAAAGCAATACTCTTTAACGGATAGTCTAAGTATGATTGCAGCCCTACTTGGGGTATCCATGCCTAACTTCTGGTTGGGAATGATGCTGATACTAGTCTTTGCTGTTGGATTGGGATGGCTTCCATTTGCAGGATTTGGAAGTCTTAAAAGTCTTATTTTACCCGCCATTACCCTTGGTACGGGTGTGGCAGCAATTATAACACGTATGACGCGTTCATCGATGCTTGAGGTTATTAGACAAGATTATATAAGAACTGCAAGGGCTAAAGGTGTTGCCGAAAGACATGTTATCAATAAACATGCCCTTAAAAATGCACTTATTCCTGTAATTACAGTCGTTGGTCTTCAGTTTGGACAGTTATTAGGTGGAGCGGTTCTTACAGAGAGTGTTTTTTCATGGCCGGGAGTAGGGAGATTACTAGTTGATGCTATTAGACAAAAAGATACGCCTATGGTTTTAGCTTCAGTAGTTTTCATGGCTACAACATTCAGTATCGTCAACTTACTGGTTGATATACTATATGCATATGTTGACCCGAGAATAAAATCACAATATAGCAAGTAATTCTATGTCAGAAGGAGGTATAAGTATGGCTTCAAGTGTAGCACAAAGCACTTCGACCGTAGAAGAAAAGAAAAACAAAAAGAGAAGTCAATGGGCTGAAGTATGGAGAAGGTTAAAGAAAAATACAATGGCTATGGTAGGTTTAGGCATTATAACTATATTAGTATTAGCAGCAATCTGTGCACCATTGATAGCTGATTATGAAGAAGTTGTTATAAAGCAGGATCTTGCAAATAGGTTAGAGGGGCTAAGCTTTGAACATATACTTGGTCTGGACGAATTTGGCAGAGATATATTTGCTAGAATCATTTGGGGAGCTAGAGTATCACTTGCAGTTGGTCTCTTAGCCGTTGGCATAGCTATCATCGTTGGTGGTTCTTTAGGTGCCGTAGCCGGATATTATGGAGGGAAATTTGATACTGTCATAATGAGAATCATGGATATATTCCTAGCTATTCCGGCTATACTTTTAGCTATAGCCATCGTTAGCGCCCTAGGGCGGAGTCTTGTTAACCTAATGATTGCCATAGGTATAGCTTCGGTACCGACCTATGCAAGGATAGTGAGGGCATCGGTGCTTTCACTAAGAGATCAGGAGTTTATCGAGGCTGCTAAGGCAATCGGAGCAAACGACCTTAGAATAATATCAAAGCATATCATTCCAAATGTATTGGCACCGATTATAGTACAGGGTACTTTAGGAGTTGCATATGCTATACTTTCAACAGCAGGACTTAGCTTTATCGGCCTTGGTATACGGCCGCCGGATCCGGAGTGGGGTGCGATGCTATCTACTGGTAGAGCGTTTTTAAGAGATGCATGGCATGTTACTACTTTCCCAGGTGTTGCTATTATGATTACAATACTGGCTCTTAACCTTTTAGGTGACGGTTTAAGGGATGCATTAGATCCTAGATTAAAGCAGTAGTGTAGGAGGGAGTGAAAATAATGAGCAAAAACGAGCTTTTAAATATAGAGAATTTAGCTATCAATTATGTTACGGGAGACGGTACGGTAAAGGCAGTTAACGGTATAGAGTTAAGGCTTAATAAGGGTGAAACCTTAGGTTTGGTTGGAGAGACGGGTGCGGGTAAAACAACTACCGCACTTGGCATTATGAAGTTAGTTCCAAATCCTCCGGGAAAAATAGTGAGCGGTAAAATAGAATTTGAGGGTCAGGACTTATTAAAATTATCTGACGAGAGAGTGAGAATGATCAGGGGAAATAAAATCTCAATGATCTTTCAGGACCCTATGACATCTTTAAATCCAGTTATGACAGTAGGTGAGCAAATCTCTGAGGTTATAGAGATTCACCAGAATTTAGATAGACAAGACGCTATGAAAAAAGCAGAAGAAATGCTTGAGCTTGTTGATATACCTGCCGCAAGGGCAAACGATTATCCACACCAATTCTCAGGTGGTATGAAGCAAAGGGTTGTAATCGCTATTTCACTTGCATGTAATCCACAGCTGCTTATTGCCGATGAGCCGACAACAGCATTAGACGTTACGATACAAGCTCAGGTTTTAGACTTGATGAATAATCTTAAAAAAGAATTTAACACAGCTATGATTTTAATTACACATGACCTAGGAGTTGTTTCTGAGGTTTGTGATAGGGTAGCTATAATGTATGCAGGTGAAATAATTGAAACTGCATCCCTTGAGCAATTGTTTGAGAATCCAAAGCATCCCTATACGGTAGGATTATTTGGTTCAATTCCAAATCTTGAGGAAGAAGCCCATAGATTAAAACCTATAAAGGGTTTAATGCCTGACCCCACTAATCTCCCTTCGGGTTGTAAATTCCATCCAAGATGCCCATATGCAACCGATCTATGTTCTGAGCAAGAACCAAAGGGAGCAGAAATCGAAGCAGGACATAATGTTAGATGTCTAATATATAAGGGTGTTGTAGATGCGGAGGTAAAAAGATAATGGGTGATAAAATATTAGAAGTAAAAAATCTGAAAAAGTATTTTAAAACGCCAAAGGGAATGCTCCATGCAGTGGATGGCCTTAACTTTTCCATAGATAGAGGTAAAACGCTTGGAGTGGTTGGTGAGTCCGGTTGCGGAAAATCAACTACCGGTAGAGTTGTGCTTAGACTTTTAGAGCCTACCGACGGCGAAATTATCTTTGAAGGTAAAAATATTAGAATATTTAACAAAAAACAATTGAGAGAAATCCGCAGAAAAATGCAGATAATATTTCAAGATCCCTTTTCATCACTAAATCCGAGGATGACTGTTAGTGAAATAATAGGAGAGCCATTGATCATACATGGTCTTGTTAAGAATAAAAATGAGCTTCATAAAAGAGTATTGGAGCTTATGGATACTGTTGGACTTACCGACAGACTTGTCAATACTTACCCCCATGAACTTGATGGTGGTAGAAGACAAAGGATAGGTATAGCCAGAGCCCTTTCATTGAACCCCAAATTTATTGTATGTGATGAGCCGGTATCTGCCCTTGATGTTTCTATCCAGGCACAGGTACTTAACCTAATGCAGGATTTACAACAGGAATTAGGTCTTACCTATATGTTTATAACCCATGATTTATCAGTTGTTAAGCACTTTTCTGACGATATAGCGGTTATGTATCTGGGACAATTGGTCGAAAAGGCACCTGCAAGGGAGCTATTCAACAACCCTGTTCATCCATATACTGAGGCACTGCTTTCAGCTATACCTGTACCAAGCTTAAAGAACAAAAGGGAAAGAATTATTCTTAAGGGTGAAATTACATCTCCAATAAATCCTGAGCCAGGGTGTAGATTTGCTAAGAGATGCCCCCATGCTGATCATTGTAATGTGACTGAGCCGGTACTTCAGGATATTGGAAATGGTCACTTTGTTGCATGTAATATCATCAAAAAATTGGTTTAATAAATTAACACGTTGTGCCAGTTAAATGGCATTCCAAGAACTGAAGTTCCAAGGCTAAGAGCCTGTAAGCTTGCGCCGGGCCCCAGCAAAACTCGCTAAAAATACCCAACTTTAAACCTAAAAATACTATTTACACACAGGGCGTTTTAAAAAATACATTATACATGTTATGTATGTCCACGGGTAATAAAATC
>JAKSBV010000520.1 GCA_022360955.1 Bacillota bacterium | reverse complement strand
GCCCTTCCTTGTACTGTGGGTAACAACTCTTTAAGTTCATGATTTTTCTCGTCGCAAACTTTCAGGATTTCTAAAAGCAAGGGTTGAATGACGTAAGAATTGTAATAATCCCAATGAAACTGTGCACCGTCACCATAAATACCATCTCCCACATACCAGCCCATCATTTTATCCACTCCATACTTCAACTTTTCCATATCGCATTCACCGGTCAGTTTCCACAGGGCTGCTTCATTAATGGAGGCAAACAACAACCAGTTATTCTCAAAAGGTTTATAGTTTCGATGCGTTTTTAAGGCATTAATCACATTGTTCTTTTGTTGCTCGGAAAGTGGTTCCCAAAGCTGCTTTGGAGCGATTAACAAAGGATAAGCCAGATAGGCATTATGAATCACCCGTTCATAGGTTTCAGTTTCCTTGTCGAACAAATAATCTGCTGAATTGGGATCAGTAATATTGATCAGTGCATTTAAACTCAGCTGAATGTATTTCGCCCTTAACTTTCCTTCTTTGGTGTCATCAGCCCCTAGTGACAACCATGGTGCTAATCCTGAAAGAGACCTTCCAACTGCTTGTATGTAGGTCGTCCTACTATCACAGCGGTCATTATTTATTTCCCAATCGCGAAGAGGAAATTTGATTTTAAATTCATGATTGTTGACAGCAAATAAAACCGGATCCACAATTTTTTGCATCAATTGTATACAATACTCCCGATCGTTTGGTTCAGAAGCTGGTAACTTGTCTTCCCCATGATGGTTGGACTGATTAATTGTAAAAAAGACAGTCAAAAATATAGCAATGCCCTTAAGTAAATTCATGTTCTTTATTTTTTATATGCTAATAGAATCAGTTCCTCTTACAGAGAAATACAATTATAAAATTCTGAAAATTAGAAGAATATCACAAATTCAATCATTTGAGTCTACATAATTCCGAATTTATCAAAAGCATCAACTGTGCTCATCCCTTCTTCCAAAGCTTTTTTAACAAGTTGCTCCCCTCTTGCCTTTTCGATTGCGCCTTCAAAAGCTTCCTTTTCAATTTCTTTTGGAATGATAAGCACCCCATCCCGATCACCATAAACGATATCGCCCGGATTAATTCGGATTCCATCAACCTCAATCGGAACATTATAATCGATCACTTTTCCTCGCGGCCCCTGGTCCTGAGCATAAGTTCCAACAGAAAATGTAGGGAAGTTCAGCTTCTCAATTTCATTGGTATCGCGCGAATACCCATTTACAACCGCACCCGCAGCTCCAAGTTTGATAGCACGTGTACTCATTAACCCACCCCAAAGTGCATACGGATTTGAAGAGCCTGTACAGATATAAACTTCATCTTCTTTTAAACTATCCAAAGCCTCAAACATAATTCCAAATGGCTTTTCCATTAGCGGGTTATTGGTGTCCTTTAAAGACTCACCAAACACATCTGCTTCCAGAACTGGCATTGCCCTGCCAATTGTCACCATGGTTTTTACGATTGGTTTTAGATTAGGCGATAAAAACTGATGTTGATAACCCAGTTTATCTAAAATATCCCCAACTAAGGCTGTAAATAGCTCTTTCTTTGCTATTTCAAACAATTCTTTATCTGATTTCCACATTGATTTTAGCTTATTCTATTTTTATTTTTAACGGTGTATTTTTTATTATTGACTGATTCTTCACAAAGTTTT
>JAKSBV010000110.1 GCA_022360955.1 Bacillota bacterium | reverse complement strand
TAAGGGAGATAAAAGCCACATGCAAAGGGGTCTGTCTCACTTTTACAAATAGGTTTGTCAACGTATTAAGAAGCCTGGGCTTGCTAAAAAACAAAATATATGCCACCACCAGTGCATTGGCTGCCGAAAGCAGCACCGCACCTGCAGCCACATCTTTGGCTATTTTGGCAAGAGGATGATAGGAATCTACAACCATATCCACAACCTTTTCTATTGCCGTATTAATGAGTTCCGTCGCCATCACAAGCACAATCGTAAAAAACAAAATCAAAAACTCTACTTTGGAAAAATTATAAAAAAGACTCAGCAATAAGGCACCCACTGCTAAGACACAATGAATTTTAAAATTCCTTTGTGTTTTTATGCCGTAAATGATGCCATTGATGGCATAATTAAAACTATCTAAAATATTTCTGCTTTTCACAGTATCTTACCTCGTAAGTCCTAATTTTTGTAATACTGCTTCTTCCTTACTGCGCATGATTTTGGCCTCCGATGCTGCTTCATGATCATATCCGAGCAAGTGAAACATAGAATGGGCTGTTAAGAATCCTATCTCTCTTTCAAAAGAATGCCCATACTCCATGGCTTGCTGCTTTGCCCTTTCCATTGAAATTACAATGTCTCCAAGCACAAGTAATGCCTCGTCATAATTATAATCCCCTATATTATATTCGGATATAACATGATGTTCTTCATCAAATTGCAGCATAGGGAAAGAAAGCACATCGGTAACGGCATCTTTGCGCCGGTGTTCTCTGTTGATTTCTTTTATCTGCTCGTTATCCACCAATGAAACACTTATCTCAACAGCCTCATTAAAGGCTTCGACCTCTAACGCCTGTATGATAACATCTTCAATCAGGGCTTTCAATTGATCGCTAACCGCCATAATCTCCTGCATGTTCTCAAGAACTAGTTCTACCTTCTTCAAGCTTAGCACTCTCCCGTTGATTTTTAGTAGCTTCCACCACAATCGTATTCTCTTTAACTTTAAATTCGGGATATTCTATCCTTTCGTGAAAAACACCGCTGAGCACTCTCAAAAACGCTTTAGCAATTTTGTCAAGATCCTTTAATGTCAGGTCGCACATATCCAATTGTCCGTCATCTAATTTATCTTTAATAATTTTTCTAACCATTCCTTCAATTTTCCCGGCTGTCCTTTCGTGCATTGAGCGGACAGCAGCTTCAACACTATCGGCAAGCATAACGACGGCAGCTTCCTTGGTTTGAGGTTTCGGTCCTTCATATCTAAAGTCTTCGGCATTAACCAGTTCGGCCTTTTCTCCGTTCTTAGCTTTATGATAAAAATAGGCGACAAGCGTCGTACCATGGTGCTGTCTTATAATATCCCTTATGATCAACGGAATCTTATTTGCTTTCGCCATTTCCTCTCCGTCTTTCGTATGCGAGGTGATCACAAGGGTACTCAAATTAGGTGTCATCCGGTCGTGGGGATTGTCATCATACTGATTCTCTTTGAAAAAATAAGGTCTTTTCAATTTACCAATATCATGATAGTATGCTGCAACCCTTGCCAGCAAAGCATTGCCTCCTATGGCTTCCGTTGCGGCCTCTGCAAGATTGCCCACCATTAAGCTATGATGATAGGTGCCCGGGGCTTCTAACAGCAATCTTTTAATCAACGGTTGATTCGGATTGGATAGTTCCAGCAATTTCAACGGCGTAACAATATTAAACGTTGCTTCCAGAAATGGCAAAACCCCTATGGTTAGAAAAATCGCCAAAAGACTGTATAAAATACCGATAAATCCCTCGGAAAACACGTGTTTTAACTCATCTTTGCTCAATAGACCGAAGCTGATAATCAGCAATGCATTCAGTACGCTAATGGCAACGCCTGCCAATACCAGCCTGCTGCGCTGGTATGTTTTGTTAACCGTAAGAACAGCAAAGCTGCCGCCCAATAAAGCAATAAATATAAAATTTGCATCCCCGTTTGTAATAAGCGCTACCAAAATACCCAGTACAAAATTCATAAAAATCGCCAGCTTTTCATCCAGCAGTATCGCAATCAGCATAGCGGCCGTCAGGAGCGGAATCAAGTAAATGAATTGGAATGCAATGAGTTTCAGCAGTGCGGCAAAAGATAAAGCTGTAATAAAAATTAATCCCAGCAGAATCAATTCACTTCTGTTCGTAAAGATTTTTTTATTTAAAAAATATAAATATCCGATCATAATCAAAAATAGAAAAATAACAATCAAAAAGACGCCTGTCACAAACCTATAATCAAATTTTTGATCACTGTCTTTAATCAGGCCAAGTTCCTTTAACATTTCAATATGCTCCGGCTTGACTCTTTCCGCTTGACCTATGATTTTTTCTCCTTTTTTATAAATAATCGGTGAAACGCTGTCCCTTGCTGCTTCTATCGCTCTTTGGGTCGATTGCTTATTGAAGGTTTTATTCGGTTTTATCACCTCGCTCAGAATATCAAAAGACAGCTGCTTAAGCTCAGGGCGCATGTCTCCTTTCTCAACGAGTTGTTGCATATCGTTTTTTGCTTTTTCAAGTTCTCCCGTCTCTACGCCCTTATCCATAATTTGTCTATGAACATCCAATATTGTAATCTGTAATTTTGAAAATTCATTCTCACTCATTCGGATACAAGCTTCCATATTTTCATCGCTCAGGTTAATGTCGTGATGGGATAACTCCCTCAATTCTTGTATTTTTTCTTGCGTATTCTTATCCTGCAGTTGTCTTACTTTCTGTACAACAGATAAGAAGCTGTAAATTTTTTGCTGCATCTCATTGGTAACACTCTGATCAAAATCATATTGGGGTGCTACCTTATCTGCGGCCTCTTGCTGCAATTTTTCGGTATTAAGCTTGTCCACTATATCTCTGGGTGCCAAAATATTAGCATCGGATATACCGTCCACTTTCAAATCATATTTCACCGGTGCAGCTTCATTCATCACTATAAACAAAGTGATGACAAAACATACTATGCCCACCAACAGCCGGGCGATTAAAGCGGAATCGGCTATATGCAGCTGTAACTTGGGTTTTGCTTTTTTTACAATCATCCTATGATCCCCTCCACTTATCCCATGCCCTATTTTTCTTTGACAGCTCCATATCTCATCTTATGCGTCTTTTGACTGCCGTCCTCGAATTTTTCATAGGCACGGATAATTTTCTGTACCAACGGATGCCTCACTACATCACGGTAGGTAAGATAGGAAAATTCAATCCCTTCGATATTTTTCAATATTCTAATGGCCTCTTTCAACCCCGAGCGTTTTCCGCCCGGCAGGTCAATCTGGGTAATGTCTCCCGTGATAATTGCCTTCGACCCAAAGCCTATTCTCGTCAGAAACATTTTCATCTGTTCCGGTGTGGTATTTTGGGCTTCGTCCAGAATGATAAAAGAATCATCAAGGGTACGGCCTCTCATATAGGCCAGAGGTGCAATCTCGATCATGCCCCGCTCTCGATATTTATTATACATTTCGACACCCAGCATATCATAAAGGGCATCATAAAGAGGCCTCAAATAGGGATCTACCTTGTTTTGCAAGTCTCCCGGCAAAAAACCCAGTTTCTCTCCCGCTTCCACCGCAGGTCTGGTAAGAATAATACGATTTACTTCTTTATTTCTAAAGGCCGTTACGGCTAAAGCCACGGCAAGATACGTCTTTCCTGTGCCCGCAGGTCCTACTCCGAATACAATGACATTCTTTTTAATAGCTTCTATATACTTTTTTTGACCCAGCGTTTTGGATTTAATGGGCTTGCCGTTGGCCGTCATACAAATACAATCCTTGCCCAAAATATCGATGGTACCTTCTTGTCCTTCGTCTACCAGGGAAATGATATATCTGACATTCTGCTCATTAATGGTTTCTCCGCGGGTAGCAAGGCCAATAAGATTTTTTAATACCTTTTGAGCATTATTGATGTTGTGCTCTTCTCCAATGATTTTTAATGCCATATCTCTATTTAAAATTTTTACATTGAATGTATCTTCAATTATTTTAATATTTTCATCAAAATGGCCGAATACATTGATTAACTCTTCCATTCTCTCAACTTCTACTGCTTTTTCTATTACGTTTTCCAATAAAATGCCTCCCTCATTTATAGATAAATATCATATTCTAAAATCTAATCCTCACTCTTCACGATTTTTTCCTGTACCCCGATTTCTTCGATACATTCTGCAGTTAATTTTAATAAAATATGCCGGTCATCAATAAAAATATGGTCCACTGTTTCTTCCAACAATTCGGCGTTCACATCAAGTTCCTCTAATAATTCCTCTCTCAATTGCTGAGTCCCCTCCGCAATCGCTTGTTCCAATTCAATACTCCGCTTTTCGACCAACAACTCCTCGAATGTTTCACTTTCTAAAGATATAGGGAATATATATTTATCGCCAATTGCTAAATCCTTACTATCTGTAATTTTATCATAATTTGCATAGGGAATACCACTATTTATAGATAAATTTATTTTATAATCAAAAAATTTTAACGCATATTTTGTAACAGATTCTCCTGTCTTATTTTTATCGACAACGGATAAGGGGATTTCTTTTGATTTTTCATACCACGTCCTGGCTTTCACAGAGGCCACAGAATGGATATATCTGATGCCTTCTACCTGACTATCGATGACGCCGCTAACCAATAATTGTCCTTTTTCAACCGTATCCCCTTCTTTTACGACAGGATATCCGCTTTTCACCAGCATATTGCGGATAACGCCACCTTTCGCTCCCACAATATTACAAGGAATATGTTTTTCCAATATTTGAGGCGGTTTTCTTCTTTCTTTTATTTCCACAATGGCTTTTGTCCCTTTCACTTCTATGCCGATCCAGGATAATCGGTCCTCTTTAAGCATCATTTCATTTTCAATCGTTACGACATCCAAACCCATTTTAAATGAACCGACCTTCAATCCGCAATGCTGCAGCTGCGCCTCAATTTCTTCCTTCAATATTTTTTCATAGCCGTTTATTTCTACAACCCATATAAAAGATGTCATATACCATATTAACCCTAAAAAAATCAGGATACCCAGCATAAAGGCCTTTCGCTTCCTATATCGATGAAGTATGAAGGGAAGGCCTTTTTTTTCCATAATTTTCATCCGGCATCTCGTTTTATGAATAACGGACCGGGCTGCTTTAAATCCTTTAATACTCATCCTTAATTTTATCGTACCGCTGTTCACCTTATGAATATCCCACAAATAAATTTGTCTCCGAATGCAAATATTGATAAATCTTTCCAAAAAATACCCTTCTACCAATATAATAACATATCCTCTGAAAAAATTAAACAGGTTTAAGATTAACATGGCTACACCCCAATATTATAATCATTGACAATCTGATTTATCATATTATAAAAGGTACACCGCATTTTATTGAAAACTATGATGGAAGTAATTACACATCAACAAGGTATTGTCAACGGTGACCGGTCCATTCTCAACCCTCAGCTCTCAACTCGTTTCCAGTCTGGCATACCGCTGTTGAAACCATTTTTTGAATCAAATTTATACACCCTACTATAACCTCATATATAGATAACGCACTGTAAAGTTTGAAATATAATAGTATTGCAGTAACTGATATTCCGAATTTACAAATAGTTGAGAGTTGAGGGCTGAGAATACCTCACCGCACACGTTGTGCTGATTACTTTGCGTTCCTGTTTGGCTATTCCGACTTCCGCCCTCTGACCTCTAACCTCCGGTTTATCCATACCATTATATTTCTAATACTAGTGTGTGTTATCTATAGGGCCGCCCTGCTTTACGTAATGAACTCCAAAGTTTCGATATTGCCTCCGATTAATATCTCTTCTGCGGTAATGGTTTTTATTTCAAGTTTTTTCCCCGTTATTTTTATCATTTTTGAGTTTGTGTTGATTCTAATGATATTTTCACTGTATTCAATAATGCCTTTATAATTTTCTATCGAAAGGTCGTTGCTGCCTATCAAAACCAATTTGGGAACGTCCATGATAATTTCTCTGGGAAGCTCCAGTACTTCACTCATCTTCTCTTTGATGTTTTTTTTATCATCACTCTTATCAGTCATCCTCCAGGCCTCCTCCTATAGATAAGCAACATATCAAGCATATGTTTCGTAATATAAAACATATAGATAACAAACAGAAAGTTGGAAATATAATCGTACTCCAGCAATTGGACAGTTTTTGCGATACTATTAAAATTTATGCAAAAAAAAAGGGCTTAATGCCTAATTTTTCTCCTATATATTTCATCCCATTCCGCACGTATCAGCCCGTATTTCACCGTGTCCTCAAATTTTCCCCATTTCAAAATCTCATGTCTGGCCAGCCCCTCCCATCTAAAGCCCGCTTTCTCCATGACCCTTCTTGAGCCGATATTTTTAGCCATACACCGGCCGCCAATACGCTCCAAACCCAGTCTTCCAAAACCAAACTCCACTGCTTTCATACACGCTTCCGTTCCAAAACCTTGATTCCACACATCGGGACGGATAAAATATACCAGCTCTGCATTGCGGTGTTCTTTGGAAACTTCAATTAAACCACAATTCCCTATGTAAGCAGAAGGTTCGTCCTTTCTAAAAAGTCCGAATTCAAATCCTTCCCCTTTTTTGATATTGTCTCTTGTAAACCGAATCCACCAATCTACCGTTTTCCTGGGGTATGGGTGGGGAATCCCAGTCATTGTCTCCGCAACTTCCCTGCGCTCTACAACAGCAAATATGATTTCGGCATCTTCTGCTCGGTAGGGTCTCATCATCAGCCTGTCGGTTATTAAAACCAAAGCGTCTATGTGCGCCATGCTGTTTACCCCTCTCCTCGAATCCCCTTCCGGTACTTCATAAGCCCTTCTTCCATCTTATTCTTGCCGGGTACGTAATATACCGCATCCTTAAGGTTATCGGGCAGATATTGCTGCTTAACGTAGTTATTTTCATAAAGATGCGGGTATTTATAATCCAGTCCCCGCCCAAGTTTCTGGGCCCCTCCGTAATGGGTATCCTTAAGATGTGCGGGAATATCTCCGATATCTTTGGTTTCAATATCTCTAAGCGCCGCCTTAACAGCTTCATAAGACGAATTGGATTTGGGTGCTGTTGCCAGCGTTACAACAGCTTGTGCCAGAGGGATCCGGGCTTCGGGAAATCCTATCTGCATTGCCGCATCTACACAGCTTTTCACAATACATATTGCGTTGGGATACGCCATGCCGATATCTTCCGAAGCAATCACCAATAATCTCCGGCAAATAGAGTTCAAGTCCTCTGCTTTGATTAACCGTGCCAGATAGTGCAATGACGCATCAACATCACTGCCGCGAATAGATTTCTGGAACGCACTTAAAATGTCATAATGACTATCCCCATCTCTGTCATAATGCAGCAGTTTCTTTTGCGTACACTCCCGGGCAATGTCCCTGTCAATCCGTATTTTCCCTTCTGTGTCGGGCTGTGTTGAATACACCGCCAATTCTACAGCATTAATCGCTTTTCTTAAATCACCGTTGCTGACTTCTGCTATATACGCCAGCACTTCCGCATCATATGTGACCGAAATGTCGATTAACTCCTCTCCTGCAATCTCCATTGCCCTTTCCAACGCCGTTATCATATTGTCTTTGCTTAACAGCTTAAACTCAAAAACGGTCGCCCTGCTCAATATGGCCTTGTAAACGTAGAAATACGGATTTTCCGTTGTACTTGCTATAAGTGTAATTTTTCCATTTTCCATAAAATCCAATAAGGATTGTTGTTGTTTCTTATTGAAATTCTGTATTTCATCCAAATACAACAATACACCGTTGGGAGTCATCAAACTGTCCAGCTCACCGATAATATTTTGAATATCTTTTACGGAAGCATGGGTAGCATTTAATTTGTGAAACCTTTTGTTTGTCTGCTTGGCTATAATATTTGCCACAGTGGTTTTACCCGTCCCGGGAGGACCGTAAAAAATCATATTGGTCATTCGTCCTGACGATACAATTCTATTCAACATTTTGCCCTTACCCAATAAATGTTCCTGCCCGACCACATTGTCCAACGTATCCGGTCTAATCTTATCCGCCAAAGGTCTTTGCATATAAATTCACCAAGCTTTCATTTTTACATAAATAAAGGAGAGCGGCAATAGGGCCGGCACTATACCCACCCCACTCCTGACTCCCCTCTCCCTGCTATTTTAATATAAAGGGTGTTTATCACAAAGCGCTTTTACCCTGCTTCTAATTTCATCCTGTCGATGATCAAATTCCGAAACGGTCAGCTTAATCAATTTTGCGATTTCTTCCATATCCTCTTCTTGCATTCCCCTGGAAGTCACTGCAGGTGTTCCGATTCTGATACCGCTGGTAACAAACGGACTTTGAGGATCAAAGGGAATGGTATTTTTATTAACGGTAATCCCCACTTCATCCAGCATTTTTTCTGCTTCTTTCCCTGTTTTATTCATATTTCTTAAATCAAGCAATATCAAATGATTGTCCGTACCGCCGGAAACAATGGTTAAACCTTCTTGTATTAAGGCTTTTGCTAACACCGACGCATTTTTGACAATTTGCTTCTGATACACTGCGAATGTATCGCTTAATGCTTCCTTAAAGCTTACGGCTTTTGACGCAATAATATGCATCAAAGGTCCGCCTTGCATGCCCGGAAATACGGCTTTATCGATTGCTTTTGCAAATTCTTGCTTACACAAAATCATTCCGCCTCTGGGACCTCTCAACGTCTTATGGGTTGTAGTCGTAACAAAATGCGCATGGGGTACGGGATTAGGGTGAAGACCGGCAGCAATCAAACCGGCAATATGTGCTATGTCAACCATAAGATAGGCTCCGACTTCTTCGGCTATTTCTTGAAAAGCTTTGAAATCGATTGTTCTGGGATATGCACTGGCACCGGCCACAATCATTTTGGGCTTGTGCTCAATGGCCAGCCTTTTGACTTCTTCATAGTTAATGGTCTGTGTTTCCTGGTCAACGCCATAGGGGACGACATGATAGTTTAAGCCTGAAAAATTAACCGGGCTTCCGTGGGTCAGGTGTCCGCCGTGAGAAAGATTCATGCCTAAAATGGTGTCACCGGGCTTTAACATGGCGAAGTAAACCGCCTCATTTGCCTGGGAACCGGAATGAGGCTGAACATTGGCATGATCTGCTCCAAAAAGTTCCTTTGCTCTTTCTCTTGCCAGATTTTCGACAACATCCACACATTCACATCCACCGTAATATCTCTTGCCGGGATACCCTTCCGCATATTTGTTTGTCAGCGGCGTTCCCATCGCTTCCATCACCGCATCACTTACAAAATTCTCAGAAGCAATCAATTCTATTTTATTTCTTTGCCTGTTGACCTCCTGCTCTATCGCTTCCGCAACTTGGGGATCAATCTTTTTTATTGCTTGGGTACTGTACACTGCACAACATCCTTTCTTAAAATATGTATAAATATTTAATATATTACAGCCTTTATCTCTTTAAACGGAATATTTATAACAGTATGTATAGATACCGTACTGTAAGGTTGAAATATAATAGTATTCCAGTAACTGATATTCCGAATCTAAGAGCTTGTATTGCTTGCTTCGGGCGGGCTTCAAAACTCGCTCCGCTCAAACAGTTGAAGCCGCTTTTCCTACGCTGCGCAAACAATCTCTAAGACTCTCCATAAGGTTACCTCCATACCATTATATTTCTCATGTGCGTTATCTATAGATCCCCAACTATTTATTTTACATAAAAAACGCAGCATCATGGTTGTTTGTGTAAATGTATCTTTAGGCGTAAAGTTGGTTATCTTTATTGTATATTATACTTTCAAAGCATTTCTTTGACAAGAGTTTTATTTTCTGAAATTAGGCGCCGCATGGATGGCCCTGTTCTCCAAACCCAAAACTGCCTCAAGAAAAGCCTCGGATAAAGTGGGATGGGTATGGAGGGTACGGGCAATCTGACTGATCGTCAACTTGTTTGTCACTGCCAGTGCCGCTTCGTGAATTAAGTCACTGGCATGGGGCCCCATCATATGAACGCCTATGATCTCTTTTGTCTCCTTGGCTGCAACAGCCTTTATAAATCCTTCCCCCGCTTCCATTGTTAACGCTTTGCCGTTTGCATTAAACATAAACTTACCTGTTAAATACGGGATTCCCCTTTCTTTCGCCTGCTGTTCCGTCAAACCCACTGCAGCTACTTCCGGGAAAGAAAAGACGCAGCTAGGCACCGCATCATAATTAATATGACCTTTTAGTCCCAGCATGTTTTCAACCGCAGCCTTCCCTTCGTCCGACGCCACATGTGCCAACATAGGGCCTTCTATTACGTCTCCTATGGCATAGATACCCGGAATGTTTGTAGCAAAATTTTCATTCACCTTTATGCCTTTTTCATCATAATCGATCCCTGCCGCATCAAGATTTAGGCCTTCCGCATTCATACGCCGCCCTGTGGAAACAAGCACTTTTTCCGCTTTTACCGCTATTTCTCCCTTTTGGCCTTCCGCCTTTACAATCAACCCCTCTTCATCTCTGAATATTCCTTTTACTTCTACCCCTGTATGCACCCGGATGCCTTTTCTCTTCAAGGCCGGTGTTAACCGTTTCCCGATATCATGATCCATGTCCGGGAGAATACGGGGCATATATTCCATAACCGTTACATCAGTGCCAAAGGCATTATAAATACCTGCAAATTCTGTTCCCACAACACCTCCCCCGATCACCACCATGCTTGAAGGTATCTTTGCCGTTTCCAAGAGCCGGGCGCTGGTGACAACACCCTGCAAATCCGTACCGGGAATGGGAAGAACGGAAGGCAGGGAACCCGTCGCAATCAAAATATTTTCCCCTTTTACCTCGTACCTCTTACCGGAATGCTCGACAACCACTATGGTTTCTTTGTCCGCAAAAGTGCCCGTACCATTAATCACTTCTACTCCATTAGCCCTTAACAGCCGGTCGATCCCACTTACCAACCCTTCTACGATTTGCTGTTTTCTTTCGTTCATACGCTTGATATCCACATCGTATCCTTTTACATTTATCCCAAATACCTCCGATTGCTTTATCGTATTAAGCACCCGGGCATTCTCATAGAGTGCCTTGGTGGGAATACAGCCTCTATTGAGGCATGTACCTCCCAGCCTCCCTGCTTCTATCAATGAAACCTTTGCTCCTAATTGGGCCGCTCTAATGGCAGCTACATACCCACCCGGGCCGCCGCCAACAATCACTAATTTTCTTGTCATTCGCCTCACTCCTTAATAGATTTGATAAAATCAGGCATTGTGCCGGTCTAATGCGGCACTTGCCGACATTTTTAGAATAGGAAAAGGAAGACAACAAAAAAACTGTCGTCTTCCTCTGTTTTATAACCT
>JAKSBV010000179.1 GCA_022360955.1 Bacillota bacterium | reverse complement strand
TGGATGCATATAGTAAAGATAACCAACTTTAAACCTAAAAATATTATTTACACAAACAACGGTGATTCTACGTTTTTTGTGTAAATATAAATTCAATTTTAAAGTTGGGTATCTATATAAGCATAAAGATACATATGTTGGAAGGTAATATACCATGAGGATAAACAAATTATTTCAGGAATTTAGTATATCTAAAAAATTCATTATCATTTATATCACGATATTTGCCGTTCCGATCATCCTATATGCCAGTATGACCTTCAGAAAAGCGGAGCAGGAGCAAATGAACGCTTTTTATCTTGAAAATGTACAAAAAATGACAGACGTCCACCAACAAATTTTACAAAAAATCGATATATGTGACAAAACGGCTCAGTTGGCGCTGAGTAATGATGGTTTTATTGCATTTGTTACTTCGGATATGAGAAAGAGCGGCGTCGATCTCATGAATTTTAAATTCAGCGAATATCAAGAGGTGCAGAACATTGTCAATATCAATCCGGGTATCTATAACATTACCTTCTTTATAGATAATGCTGATATCTATGAGATGATGCCGCTTGTATTGCATCAAGATCGATTTCCGACTCCGCACCTGGTGCCTAGAATATATGCACTTAATGGCGTAAGCATGTATCATTATGATAGGAGTCAAAAGCGTCTTGGGATGGTTTTGAAAAATGACATGAGACGTATTAGCTTATACAAAAAAATAAACTATGTTGACGGTTTTGTAGAAGTCAGTATGCTGCTCAAGGACTTTTTTGAAGATATTTTTTTACATCATGAAAAAAGTATAACAACCTATTATGTTATTAAGGACGGGCAGCAGATCATCGCAGATGAGGACAATCCTTTTATGAATGATAGACAAGCACAAATGCCGGAGATTTATGAGAAGTCTGTTTTACAAACCGGTGGACATAGCGGGGATATCCAATTTTCCACCGAGCAAGAGTCCTTTTACTTGCTCTATCGATACATAGAACCGTTAAATGCTTACATCTACCAGATATCTTCCATAGACGCAATGACAAAAATACTGGGGAGTACAAAAAGGCAGATTATCATTGGGGTTTTGATCTGGATCATGGTGTTAAGCTTGATTACAAGTATTGTGACCTTGCTTTTGACAAATAAAATAAGGCTGTTAAGGGCATCTATCAGAAGGGTGGAATCCGGGGATCTAAATGTGGCTATTCCGGTAACGGGTAATGATGAAGTCGATGAAGTGGCCAGGCACTTCAATAATATGGTAGTTCGGATACGCGATTTGATTAATAGACTTATTTCAAAAGAAGTAGCTGTAAAAGATATAGAAATTAAGGCCTTGCAGTCGCAAATTAATTCTCATTTTATACATAATGTTTTAGAAGCCATCCGGATATTAGCGATATTGGAAAACAATCATGACATTGCAAGGGCAACACGATCTTTGAGCAATCTTATGCGGTATTCCATGAATTGGGAAAAACAATTGGTAACGCTAAAGAATGAAACGGCTTTAGTTGAAAGCTACATACTGCTGATTAATTTGATTTCCGATGTTAAAGTATCCTTTGAACACACCGTAGAAGATAAGTTATTAGACTATAAGGTGTCTAAAATGCTCATCCAGCCCGTAGTAGAAAATGCTGTCAAACATGGTATTCAACCCACCGGCAGAGATGGGGATATACGGATGGACATTACAACAGATAGTGAAAAAGGTTATTTGTATATTGGGATAGAGGACAATGGTATAGGCATTGATGAAAATGACTTAGACTATATTAGGGATTGTCTGTTGGATGCTGTGAATGAAAAGCACGACAGCTCTAAGATTGGACTTAGAAATGTTGATGAAAGAATTAAACATTTTTATGGTGAAGAGTATGGTGTTACAATCCAGAGTGAAAAAGGTGTCTATACGAAAGTCGTTTTAAGGCTGCCATATAAAGAGAATGTGGGGGGATGGTAAAATGCGACAGCTGTTGATTGCAGATGATAATAGTGTGATTAGAAAAGGCATCATCAACCTGCTGGATCAATATCGGATCACCTTTGATAACATCTATGAATGTGCAAACGGTAAAGAAGCATTGGATGTACTGTGCACCCATGGGATAGACTTAGTCATTACGGATATAAGAATGCCTGCGATGGATGGGATTCAACTGATTCAAGAAGCTAAAAAGATCTCTCATAAAGCTAAGTTTATTGTGTTAACCATGTATGAAGATTTTAATTATGCCAAAGACAGTATTAATTATGGGGCGAAGGCCTATCTCGTTAAGCCGATAAGCGGGTTAATATTTTATGAAACAATGCATAGAGTTATGAAAGAAATTAGACAAGTGGAAGAATTAATGAATCAACACAGGGTTGATGCATTAAAGCTCATATTTTTATCTTATGAGCATTATAAAAAGGATATTCGCCATAAGTTAAAGTCTATAGGCTTTACATTCTATGACAAACCCTTTTATATTGGGGTTTTAATGGAAATCGATCAGGATATGAAAGGCTGTCATCATGAAAAAGACTTTTCTCAGGCAGAATATCGTATTCATCAATTATGCCGGGAGGAAAACTTAGATATTTTTTATTTTATTCTTAATAATGAGATCGTGTTGTTTTCCGGCACACAGCAAGCGCTATTGAGCGTGCTGCATCACTTGTCCCTATATACGACTTGTTTTATGTCTATCAGTGCAATGTGTACGGAATCGGCCGATATTTACAACTATTATTCCGGTGCCAGGGACGGGCTGAAATATAGATATCTGGATGACAAGAGATACATAAATAGTGATGATATCCGATGCTTAAGAAGAATGGACCGTTTACCGGCAGATCACCTGGCAAGATTAGAAGCATTAATGGGTACCAATCATATGAAGGAAATAGACGAGATTCTTGGAGAGATCTTATCGAAGGAAGTTATCATTACATATCAAATAAGCTATTTAGAAGCCGTTATAGAAAATATTTACTTTATTTTAGAAAAAGTTACAAGGGCATTGCCGCAAAAATCTGAGGATATCATGAAAAAGCTTAAGATGCTTAAATCCCTATACCATTTTATGGATGTCAAAAGCTATATCAGTCATGTCAGAGAGTATATCTATCATATTAATCAATCCTTCACGATTCTTAAACAGCTTTATAAAAACAAAGAAATTGATACGGCTATCCATTTTGTACAGGAGAATTACTATAAGGATATTACCCTGGCAGTGGTGTCAAACCATGTTTCACTCAACTACTCTTACTTTTCACATGCCTTTAAAGAAACAACAGGTATTAGTTTTTCCGAGTACTTGCGGGAAGTAAGAATCAATAAATCTATAGATTTTTTAGGGACAAAAGATCTTAAAATTGGAGAGATTGCTACAAAAGTGGGATTTAATACACCAAAGCATTATACAAGAAGCTTTAAAGCCGTTATGGGGATTTCTCCATTACAATATCGAGAAAGGCTGCTCACGTCACGGCTCGTTAATGAGACGACTAAAGATACCGCACTGTAAAGTTAGAAATATAATAGTATTGCGGCAACTGGTATTCCAAGTCTAGAAAGTAGTTGAGGGCTGAGAGATGAGGGTTGAGAATGAACCTTCCACTGTTAATGATACTTTGTTGCTGAGTACTTTGCGCTCCTGCAGGGCTATATTCTGCCCTCCGCGCTCCGATTCATAAGGCTAGTTATTTCTAATGTGAGTGTGCGTTACTATATATCAGAAGGGAGCAAACAATCATGAGTCAAGGCAAATTTGAACCCATCAATGGGAAATGCTATTCAGGTACGGGACAGAGTGTGGTCTCAATGATTGAAATGATGCATCATATCGATCACAATAGAAAACCTGTTATTTTTGCACTTTATGATACAATCGATTCGGAAAATTATGCAATCAAGCCGGATATTTTTGAAGCCCACAATTTGTTTCCCGGGGGCTATCTTCAAATTGGATTAGCTTTACCGCTGCACAATGATCAAGGTCTTGAGGCACTAGGTACGGGGGGCTATGACGCAGGGCTTATAAAACTGGCAAGAGCTTATAAAAGTACAGGATTACCGATTTTTTTGAGAATCGGATATGAATTTGATGGTGAGTGGAATGGCTATGCACCTAAGCATTTTATCAGGGCCTATCGGCATATTGTAGATGTTTTCAGACAAGAAGGTGTGGATAACGCAGCCTTTGTATGGAATACCTATGTATGTGACAATAAAGAAATGGTGAAGTGGTTTCCTAATGATCCCGAAAGTAATCAACAAGATGGGGAGGATTATATTGACTGGTTCAGTTATAACACAGTAACCCCTAAGTTTGAAGCGGGCTGGTTTATGGAACAGGCTGAATTGCATCATAAACCTGTCATGATAGGAGAAGCTTCCTATGCTATTTTAAAAGAGGGGATTACTTTTGAAAAATGGATGGATGCCTTTTTCAGCAGTATTAAGCAATGGGGGGTGAAAGGTTATCAATATATTAATTGGGATTGGAGTGTATATCCCGAGGTAACAAACTGGCTGGATTGGGGCTGTGGGCGCTATACGCCGGATCAAGAAAAGACAGCCTATTATAACAGCTTTCTGGATGATTATTTTATCTATCGTGACCATACCTACGCTCAGCCGGTTAAGCTGTTTGTACATTGTGCAAGAGGCTTGAAAGAAGCGGATCCCGACGGTGTGAACTGGTGCAAAGAGAAGGATCACTATAGTCTGGAGCCGGGTTATCATTATGAAGTTTTTGATGCTGCCATGAAATATGGTGACGGCTGGAAGCCTTACTGGCAAAGCTTAAACAATCATATACGAATCAATATTACAAAGCCGAACAAAATAGAAGGATATTTAATTTTGGATTTACTGCACTTTCAAGATGAGGAGCAGCTGGTCATTACTGTTGGTGAACAGACGTACCCAATTTATTATAAGGGGAATGGGTATATTAAGATACCGCTCAATAATATAGGTCATGAAGCCGAAACGATTGGGGTAACGATAGCCCATATGAATCATAAGGTTGTCAAATTGCATCAGATAGGTTTTGTAGAAGCAGCGAAAGATATGAGAGTAGAAGACTTATGTTATGAAGAGCAAGGGGAGACTATCCTTTTAAAATGGCAAGGTGTTGGAGAGGCTTATACCTACAATGTATATGTGAATCATTGGTTATATGATATGACGGATGATTTAAGCTACTCATTAAAACCCTTGGCAGGAGGGACGGTTATATCTGTTTCACCGGTCAGCAAAACAAAAGGAGAAGGCTTATTGAGCCATATCCAAATAAAAAGTTAATGTGTATGCTAATTAAATAGTATTCCAAGAACGAAAGTTTCAAGGCTAAGACCCTGTAAGCTTGCGCCGGGTTGCAGCAAAACTCGCTATCGCTCAAACAGTTGCTGCTTCCTCCCTTTGCTGCGCTAACAGGCTCTAAGCCTTTCCACAATGTTCTTTCCATACCATTTAATTAGCACAACAGGTAGAGTTAGATAGAATATATGAAGTGGAAGGTATCTCTACATACCGGCTATCAAGCTTTTCATTCGGATTTAAAAACATGAGTCAGGACTATTTTGATGACTCGTATTGTTTCAAACAAGCATTACAAAAAATACAAAAGTAAAGGAGTTTTAAATATGAGAAATAAAATGAAAATAATTGCAGTGTCTTTGGTCATGCTGTTGGGCATTCATATCTGCGCAACATCCATTCCGGCTGTAGCAGCTTCCATAGATGCCAGCGGAAAAACCTTGTTGTTAATCGGCCAGACTTACCAAGATGAATTTGAAGATTATATCAATGGTATTGGAACTGCGCCGGCGGGATCATCACATTATGGAGAGATCTATTCGGGCACCATTAATCAAGGTGATGACGGCAAAAATTTTGATGATTCTGCCCCGTATTTAGACTGGGTAGGACGACAGTATCCTAATGCAACGGCATTGATTGCAATCAGTATCAAAGACAACCCGATGGCCGGGGGATATGGCAACTTAGATACCGACCCTAGCTGTATATATAAAGCGACAAAAGATATTGCCTATACTACGAAATGGGATGATAACATAAGAAAATTTGCCGATAAATTCAAGCAATATCCCAATATAACTTTTTTGGTCAGAATAGGGTATGAGGTCAATCTGCTTATGATGGCGAATGCCAGCGGAATGAATTTCTTACAAGTATTGGACAAATACAATGCGCAAGGCATCAATATATTTGAAGATATCTCTTTAGCGGACCCGGCAGATATTGATGTAAAGGCCTATCATGATGCCTATAATAAAATTGCCAGAATGATAAGAGAAGAGGAAGGGGCGTCAAATGTTAAATTCGTATATCATCCGGTTAGAGGATTTGGTGAAGTAAAAGCCTTATATCCCGGGGATGAATATGTGGACTATATAGCCTTCTCAACCTTTAATCACGATTTATCAATAGGTACTGATGAGGATAATGAATTTGTGAGAAGGATAGGGTATGATGGTTCCAGACTTGATTCAAATTTGAGACAGAGTTTAGACTGGGCCTCTGTCAGAAAGCCGATTATCATTGGAGAGGCGGCCTATCAAAAAGCACCCCCGGAGTGGGCAGCGGCTGCCGGTTCAAAACATAGCAATGTATTTTTAGAATATTTAGACCGGTTATTTGAAGTGATTGAGACATACGATATTAAGGCATTAACCTATATTAACTCCAATTGGATTGCTCATAATTGGCCTCATCACTGGGGTGACTCAAGGGTCGAAGCATTTCCGGATGTGAAAGAGTACTGGATGAATAATGTGGTTCGCAACGCGAGGTATGTGCAATACGGAGGCACAGTCATATCCGATAAGCCTTCGCCGCTAACGGGGTTAAAAGCAGTTGCCGGAGATAAAGAAGTGACATTAAGCTGGAACGCATCCCAGGGTGCCACGTCCTATGATATTGCATATGAGGGTAAAACGCTGACAACAGCATCAACCGCTAAAACCATAACGAATTTAACAAATGATAAAGCCTATACGTTTACGGTTACGCCCAAAAATCATAAAGGCAGCGGTACGTCTTCAAGTGTATCGGCTGTGCCCAAGCCAGCAGCACAAGGCGGACTTACCGGGTCATATGCCAATGGAGAAACAAAAGAAAAAGAGGTTGCATTAGTACAAGCAGGTATGTATAGATTAGATGTAAAGGGAGATACAGGTGTTGTAAGTCAATTGATATCGGCGAAGCTTGGGACAGTTGAAGGCGGCTTAGCTGCCGTAAACAGCGGTACGATTTCGTCAATTTATTTCCATAATGTACAATCGGGAACGATGAAGCTGGCTATTACATCAATGAGTGATAGCGTAGCATTGGCGGAGGTAAAACTGTGGGCCCCGAATGGGAGTGAAATAGGGCTTTAACAGCTGCTCATTTTAATAGGAATGACAGACGAATACGTTGCGGCAGATAATGATGCAGTAGAATAGGCAAGTCGGTACGGAGAGATACTTTTAATCATTAGAGGACACGGTTCCCATTGCTCGCGACGACGAAGCAAAAAGAACTGTTTCCTCTATATTTTTGCATTAAGGGGGTCAGGCTTTTATAATTTTATAATATGAGATATAATGATAATCTAAAGAAATAGAGATAGGAGCGGGATAAAGATGGCAAGAAGACAGCGAGTCCATTATGAAGGTGCACTATATCATGTTATCTGTCGTG
>JAKSBV010000035.1 GCA_022360955.1 Bacillota bacterium | reverse complement strand
TTCCCAACTCCTCAGCCGCTACACCTAACATATTAATACACAAAACCAAAACCATTAAACTAACATAAATAATACTTTTAGTAACTTTTTTCACTCTCATGATAAAATACCTCCTGCTGTTAAATATTTTGCCTTAATTCCTAATTCATTGTGCATCAGTTAGAAACTAAATATAAGTCTATATTTCGATAAGTTAATGATGTAGAATATTAGGGTTGGGAAGCTATGCAAACCGTTCTTAAATAAAGGGATGCATTGTTCGCAAAATGGACAAAAAAAGGATTCCCGGGCACTCCCTATTTCCCATCCGTATAACCTTGCCCCAAGCTTGGGTTATTAATAATCCCTGCCAACACCAAAATACTCAAAAACACCTTTGTCAATTCCTCATAATTGTCCGGCAGCACATTCACCCCTAATGCCTCCAAAAGCATAGGAATAAAGGCAGCTATAGCAACCCACAAACCGTAATTTCTCCATCTGTTCATCTTCTTCACCTCCTATATATTGTTTGCTATTTTTATAAATAGCTCTCGTAAATACCCAACATAATTACATGCGCCATCCCAATACTTAATATCAATGTCACATTTTTGGTTAATAATCTTTAAGGCCTCTTCCAACGTTAACTCCTTATTCAAAGACTCTTTGAAAACTTTAATATCCTTTATGTACTGCCCCCAACCTTCATCAAGTATCCGGTGCGGACAATACTTTCCGCTCCATACCCGGTGTGGTACGACTGGATCCGGTCGTAAAGATTGAACTTTATTCATCAAAAATACAATCAACTTTATTGTGTTTTCTTTCGCTTTTTGCCAGTCAATACCTTCATGTTCACATGTTTCTATCGCTATGCTTGTGCGATTGCCCGGACCATTACCACCATCTCCCGCATGCCACGCATTTTCATTAATAGGCAGCTCTTGTATGATTTCCTTGTCATCGACCGTAAAATGCCAGCTTACATAGCTTGGCGTATTGTCCACGTATTCGGTGTGCATGTCTGCATTTGCTCCCTTTCTACGATTCCCGGTATTGTGCTGAGTAATAGTACATGGCTCCATAGAATATCCAGGTCTTGAAGTAGTATTCGATTTTGGTATAAGGTCAACTCGGAATACAACATCATAGATATTATCTGTTGTAATAACTCCGTTTTCAATCATTTCTTAGCCCTCCAATTTTTCTTTTATTATCTCAACATCTTTTTGAACATACTCAACAATATTAAGCTTGTCGAACAGTCTGCCAATTATCTCGTGTAGTTTGTTCTCTCTTTGATCATTTTTCTTTAACCAGCACAACAGGAGAGCCACGAACAATAACACCCAAATGCCCTGACTCGCTGCTATTCCAGTAGCTTCCGCTTCCATTTCTAACACCCTTTCTCTTTATATACGATAAAAAAGTACATAAATTAAGGACAAGATTTTCACCCCGCCCCTTTTTGCATTACATTACGATTTAATTCATAAAAATAACACCTATGCCGTAGGTGTCATGATCTCGGTTTTTCCTGCTCTGTTATCAATCCCTTTATAACCGCATTGTCAAGCTTTACGGCGTCTATTTTGTCAGTATCGTATTATTGCAGCGTCTATCAACGTCTTTACATTGGAAACTACATTTAATTTCCTTGATAAGTTGTCAAGCTCTATAGGTATTTGATTGTCTGATACCTTCCATTTTAAGCAGCAATATAAAACGTACTTCACCATTAATGCCAAGTACGTTTTATATTACTGTTTATATTTTTTTAAAAGCTGGACAAAACACTAAAGATACACCTACAAGCATTTGCAGGTGTATCTCACCCTGTTTAAAAAATCTTCCTGCAATCAGTCCACTCCTGCACCAATCTCAACGCTTCACCAAACCTCTGGAAGTGGACCACTTCCCTTTCCCTT
>JAKSBV010000165.1 GCA_022360955.1 Bacillota bacterium | reverse complement strand
GGCCATGCAAGTGGTTATAGAGCAGGTGGACTGGTAGGAGGATTTTCTGGAGGTAGGGGTAGTAATATAACAATTGAAAATAGTTTTGCATTGGGTGAGGCCGAATCAATAGACGCTGCCGGTTCATCCGGTGGCATATTAGGCTTTGCAGCTATATCGGATTCATCATGTAAAGTAACGATCGAAAATTGTTATGCAGCAGTACAATTAAAAGGAAATACCAGTAAAAAAGGGGGGATGTTCGGAGAAAGATATGGGAGTAGAGGCGTTATAAATGTAATCAATTGTTATTCGGATGGTATAGTGATGAAATGGATTTGTACCGATCACTATCAAGCGGGTATTAGTAGGTTAACAACGGGAATGAAAAGACAAATGACATTTGAAGGCTGGGATTTTACAAATGTATGGGGAATAGACGAGAACCAGACGTATCCGTATTTAAAGCCTTTAGATAAACCAATAGAAGTAGTAGTCGGTCAAACAAACGATGTTGCGGGAGGAAGCGGTACAATTGCGGATCCTTATTTGATCGGTACGGCGGAGCAATTATATAACATGAGGTATGATTTAAGTGCCCATTATAAACTGACCAATGATATAGACTTATCGGGTTATAGTAATTGGGAGCCGATAGGTACTCAAAATACCGAATTCGTGGGTTCGTTAGACGGAGATGGGTATACGATACGGGATTTAAGTATTAATAGGCCGGATGAACACTATGTAGGTTTATTTGGTTGCATAGAACAGGATGCATCATTTAAGGATATTAAGATTATAGTTGGGGATAAGGGAATAAAAGGGATACGTCGTGTTGGCGCATTAATAGGGGGTACGGGCTTTGCGGCTGGCAAGATTAAAATAGAGGGCTGCAGTGTAGAAGGGCCGGGAATCATTGAAGGATACGGTGACGTAGGCGGATTAGTAGGAAATTTTAATCCTAGAGGCAGTGTTGCGAGTGTAATTAGTAATTGCAAAAGTGCTGTAGATGTTAGTGCAACATCATATGGCAGTGGCGGGTTAATAGGTAGTCTTATGCATGGTACGGTAACAGATAGTTTTGCTACGGGAAATGTTATATGCACGAAGAGTCAAAGCGGTGGATTGATAGGTACAGTGAAGGGTTTAGTAACTGTATCAAAGTGTTATGCCACTGGCCATGCAAGTGG
>JAKSBV010000158.1 GCA_022360955.1 Bacillota bacterium | reverse complement strand
GTCCCCAACGAATGCTCCAAAACTCGTTGCGCTCAAACCGTTGAAGCCGCTTTCCCTACGCTTCGCAAACAATCTCTAAGATTCTCCATAATGTTACTTCCATACCATTATATTTCTAGTTCTAGTGTTTATTATCTATATGTCATTGCGGCCTTTAAAGTCACATATTTCCTTGACAGGAATTGCGTTACATGATATAATCAATTTAAAAATGAACAGGGGTTCACGATATGCAGGTATTAAAAGACGAACTTAAAAAGAAACTTCTTGAAGCTGCTCTTGATGAATTTAAAAAAAAGGGATTTCAAAAGTCGTCCATGAGAAGTATTGCGAAAAAAAGCGGCATGACGGTTGGCAATTTATATAGATATTTTCGAAATAAAGAGGATTTGTTTGATGCTGTTGTCAGACCTTCATTTAATAAAATTTTAGAAATAATCAATGAGCTTTCGGATTTAAGCGATATGAGAAAAAACGGCTTTGGGAACTTTATGGAATATACGGCCAATTGTATTGTAGAATATCAGCGCAAATTTAAACAGCAATATGTTATTTTGTTATATGGCAGCAAAGGGACTAAGTATGAACAGGCTAAGCAAAATATTATTTTACTAATTGAGGATTGTATCAAAGAACGGTTATTCAAAGATGTAGAAGCAAATGGAAGTGTTATTAAAGATTATTTTCTTGCAAATGCAATTGCCACTGCTTTTTTTGAAGGATTGGCCAAAATTATCAGTCATTATAAGGATGAATGTATGATAAAAAGCGTTATCTCTCAATATGTTGCTTTTTATTTTAAACATGCGGATAAAAGGTTTGCATGACTATTTTCATATATTTTTTTTGGTCTAAAAATGAACACATGCTTATTATTACCGAAAGAAGGTGACTGCAAAAAATGAGATGAACAAAGCAGGTGCAAGACACTGACAGCGGAACAGCAGGAAAAATATACGGGTGCATCATGCTGCACTGGCGTATTAGATGAATATAGTATTGAAGGAGGTCATTATTTTGAAAAGAATCATTTATTTTTTAATGACAATAAGTATGTTATTATGTGCCGGTTGTTCGGATAAAACGGATAATGCGGCCGCACAAGAGAAGACAAGGCCGGTGAAAGTGACCACGATTGAAGAAGAGTCCTACCCCGTTACATTGGAATATATCGGTACAATCACTTCCGATGAAATCAAAAAATACAGTTTTAAGAGTCCGGGAAAAGTCGGCAGAATTTATGTTGAGAAAGGTCAGAGAGTTAAAAAAGGAGATGTCATTGCGAGCCTTGATGATAAAGACTTGCTTTTCGCCGTTGAAGCCGCACAAGCGCAAATGCTTGCCGCACAGGCGCAATACCAGAAGGCCGTCAATGGCGCGAGTCAAGAAGACATTAACAATGCAAAGCTCAATGTGAAAAAAGCGCAGGATACACATGATTTTGTGGAAGATACTTATGAGAAGATGGTTGATCTGTATGACAAAGGAAGCATTTCCAAGCAGCAATTGGATGAATCAAAGCTAAAGCTGGACAATAGCATATCAACGTTGAATCAGGCCAAAGAACTACTTAAGCAAGTGCAAGACGGAGCCAGGGCAGAAGATGAACAGGCGCTTTTATCCCAGTTTGAGGCTGCCAAGACGAACTATGAGCATAAAAAAAGCATGTTGGATGATGCACGCATTTCTTCGGATGTGGACGGATATATTGTGGATGTACTGAATGAGGAGGGAGAAATAGCAGCGGCCGGATACCCGGTGGCAGTCATACGAAGTGAACACCAAACGGTTCAGACCGGGGTATCCCAAAAAGATGTCAAGAAGGTTGAGGTGGGCATGAAGGCAAGTGTGGATGTGGACGGTGTAAAAGGAGAAGGCGTGATTACCAATATCGCCCAAATGCCTGACCGTGAAAGCCGAACCTATACTGTAGAAATTGAACTGACGGAAAAGCTTTCGGAAAACGACTTCTATCTCGGTGCTATTGCAAAGATATCTATTCAAATCGGAAATCTTAAAGGGGTCTGGGTCTCTATTCCCACCATTATGAATAATGGTGAAGATTATGTATATGTGGTAGAGAATGAGCGTGTGGTTCGCAAAAACCTGCAATTAGGCGAGATCCACGAAGAAAAGGTAAGTGTAAAAGGGTTGACGGTTGGGGAGCAACTCATTATTGAAGGCATGAAAAATTTAAAAGACGGATATAAAGTGTCTATTCAACAGTAGGGGGGGTAACAATGAGAAGTCTTATACTGAACACAATCAAAGAAAGAAAAGTAACTATTTTTCTAGCTGTTATCATTGCGATTTACGGTTTTTACAGTTATTATATGCTTCCCAGACAGGAGAACCCCGATGTATCCGCCCCCATTGCGCAGATTGTCACGATCTATCCCGGTGCTTCTCCTGCAGATGTTGCAAAATTGGTAACAGCAAAAATTGAGGATGAAGTAAGAGAACTAGAGGGGTTTCACTATGTACAATCTCAGTCCAGAAATAGTGTATCGGTTGTTTTTGTTTTCTTGAAAAATGATGTGGCGGACGCCGATAAGTCATGGGACCAATTGAGAGAAAATCTGGCTGCGATCCGGCAGGATTTGCCCGATGGCTGCGCTATCCCTGAAATAACAACAGATTTGACGGAGACAGCCGGTATGATTATCAGTCTATCCGGTGACGCTTATACATATGAACAATTGGCAGCTTACGCAGAGGTGTTTAAAAAAGACCTTAGCAAAATTGAGGGGGTCTCTCGATTTGATGTGGTAGGAAAACTGGAAAAAGAAATTAAAGTGGAAGTGGAAATAGAAAAATTAAACCAGTATGCATTATCGATGGAAGATATATACAACCTATTGCGTGCCCAGAATGTTGAGATTCCCTCGGGCGCGATTAAAAACGATACAGCTAAAATTACGGTCAAAACACCGGCGCTTTATACATCATTAAAAGATATTGAAAATACCATTTTGGGTGTTTCGGCCGAAACGGGAGCCGTTACCAGACTTTCTGATGTTGCAAAAGTGTACATGGACCTTGAAGATGGCGTTACAAAATTCAAGCAAGATGGTAAAAATGCCGTTATTTTAGCGGGATACTTTCAAAATAGTAAAAATATCGTTCTAATCGGGAAGGAAGTCAGACAAAAATTAGATGAAATCAAAACAAAATTCCCGGAAGGCGTGCTGATTGATGAAGTGTCTTTCCAACCGGAGGAAGTTGCGCATTCGGTTAATAATTTTGCGAGGAATTTAATCGTTGGCATTGTGCTTGTCATCGTGGTTGTATTCATAGGGATGGGTGTAAGAAATGCCATTGTTGTTTCAACGGCCATTCCCCTATCGGTGCTGATGACTTTTGCGGCGATGTATGGCTTCGGCATCAAAGTGGAGAATATGTCCCTTACGGCTTTAATCATGGCCCTGGGCATCTTGGTGGATAATGCTATCGTAATCAGTGACGCGATTCAATTTAAAATCGATCAGGGAATGAATAAAATAACTGCGGCGGTTGAAGCGACCACCCAATCGGCTGTTCCTATTTTTACATCAACCTTGACAACCGTGATTGCTTTTTTACCTTTATTGACAATACCCGGAGCGGTTGGTGAATTTGTGCAAAGCATTCCTCAAGTAATGATTATTTCATTAATTATGTCGTTCATTGTGGCGCTGTTTGTAACACCGGCAATGGCCTGTGTATTTGCCAAGCCCGCAGAACACAAAAAATATAAAGAGGGCATCCTTCGGTCATTTTTTGATAAAATGCTGTTGTGGGGTCTGAAATGGAGAAAATCAACGGTTTTTATCGCATTTATCGTTCTTATGGGAAGTATCAGTCTTATTCATGTACTAGGACTGGCATTTTTTCCCCATGCGGATAAAAATATGATATACCTGGACATTTATGCAGAGAAGGTCGGAGATTTGGATTATACGGAAAAAATAACCGATCAGGTGGATAAGATTTTGTCCCGGCAGCCGGAAATCACCAGTATTACTACAGCAATAGGTAACGGACTTCCTAAATTTTATGTATCCACGCTACCGCCGGTACCCGCCGAAAATTACGCGCAGGTTATGCTCCGTGTAGACTTGCATAAGGGGGGCCGCTTTGAGTTGAACGAAGAATTGCTGACCCATTTGCAAGAGCAATTTGACCGGGAAATTTCGGGCGGGACGGTTACCGCTAAGCTGCTGGAATATGCCTATCCCGAAGCGCCTGTTGAAATGAGGGTATCAGGGGAAGATATGCATCGCTTGACAGAAATATCGGAACAGCTGCAGGCAGAGCTTAGGGCCCTTGAAGGCACCATTAATGTAAGAGACGATGCATCGGATAAAACCTTTGAATATATTGTGAATGTGGATTCGGATATTGCTACCAATCTGGGGTTATTAAAATACGATATTCAGCGGCAGATCAATATAGCCTTGTACGGTGCAAAAGCATCCGTATTTAGAAGATCAGGAAGTGAGTATGACATTATTGTAAAGAGCAATATTGATTCCATAGATGAATTGGAAAATTTGGAAATCAAATCTTCTGTTACGGGGAATAAAGTCATGCTGAAACAAGTTGCAGATATTGGGTTAGAAGCCCAAATTGACAACATTAAAAAGTTCAATAAAGAAATGTGTGTTACGATCAGCAGTGATGTCAAACCGGGTGCAAGCGCGGTAGATATTGAGAATATCATTGAAGCAAAATTGGCGGATATGGATTTGGATGGTGTGGATGTCGAGTTTAACGGGGACAGAGAGAGGATTAACGATAATTTTGGCAATCTGGGCCTTACGGCTGTCTTTGCCGTATTGGCAATTTATGTTATCCTACTCATCCAATTTAATTCTTTTATGCAGCCCGTTGTTATTTTGATGACGATTCCCCTTTCGGTGATCGGATCTATTCTGGGATTGTTTCTTTTTCAAAAGCCGTTGTCCTTCACCGGGTTATTAGGTATGGTGAGCTTAATGGGGATTGTTGTCAAAAACGCGATTTTATTGATTGAATATATCAATCATGCCAAAAGAGAAGGATACTCGGTAGAAGATGCTTGCAAACATGCGGTGCATAAGCGCTTTAATCCTATTATTCTCAGCGCGGCTACGACTGTTATGGGGCTTGCGCCTTTGGCGTTCACGGGAAGTGAGTTGTTCGGCCCGATGGCCATTGCATTGATGTGCGGGTTAATTGTATCAACGGTGTTGACGATGGTGGTCGTTCCCGTATTGTATTGCATGATTGAGAAAGTTGTGAATAAATTTAGAAGGCCGGTAGACCATGACAATGCGTTTCTGCATTCGGAAAGTTGATTAGGCCAAAGAACGCAACATAAAGAATCCCCCCATCGTTATCGTAACGATAATGATGGGGGAATACCAAACAGAGAACCGTCCCCTGTTTTAAAATCCGTATTTGCACATTACGGCCCTGATAGCAAAATAGTTTATCTCATCGGGCAGGGCGTCTTTAATAGGTTTCAGCCTTTCGGCTCCTATTTGTTCAATCGTCTGTACAATGGTCTTCTCATATTCAGCAGGGATAAAACCATTCCAGTCAATCTCATAACCCTCTTGTGCACAGCGCACCAGGTGGTTTTGTATGGTGATAGATGTCATTTCCCGTTCTTCGGCCATTTCTTTTAGGGTTTTTCCTTCTTGGTACAGCTCGTATGTAATCATATGGCTCGGTATTTTTTCGGCTTTGTCTTTGTTAGGATTGTCGGTGCTGCCGGCAGAAGTAACGGCTGCCGGTGTAATATCATGCTCATCCACATATTTTTGGATGTGCTCTATAAAGGTCTGTCCGTACTTTTCAAACTTGGCTTCTCCGAGTCCGTTAATGGCAAGCATGGATTGCCGGTCAGTGGGACAATGCATACTCATTTCCCGTAAAGTACGGTCGTGGAAGATGATATAAGGCGGCAGGTTTTCTGCTTCGGCCATTTCTTTACGCAGTGTGCGAAGCGATTCAAAAAGCCCGGAATCTTCTTTAACCTGTTCTTTTTTCTTTTGCAGCTTTTGCATAACCGTTTCATTGCCTTTCAAGACCTGTACGGCTTTATGGTGGATGCGCACCACCGGGTACTGACCTTCTGTTACGTATAAATATTCTTCGACAATCAGAAGGTTGATAAGATCAGTAATCTCATTTACGGATGATTCCGACATAATACCGTAGGTTGACAGCTCATTAAATCGCAGCTGACGAATTCTTTTGATATTGGAACCTTTTAGAACACTTGCCACTAAGTTAATACCATATTGTTCTTTCATACGAACAATGCAGGAAAAAATTTTCTGAGCGTCTATCGTTATGTCTGTGAGTTCGGTCTCATCATTGCAATTCCCACAGTTTTCACATGTTTCCGTTACATCTGTTTCGCCGAAATATTCAAGGATATACTTGCGAAGACATTGGGGCGTATGGCAGTATCCCACCATGCTTTGGAGCTTTTGGTAGTCGTTGCTTTTTCTTTCCGGTGATAACAGGGTTTGCTCAATGAGGAATTTTTGAATATGCAGGTCGGCAGCACCATATAATAGGATGCATTCTCCCTGTTCACCGTCCCGACCGGCACGACCGGCTTCCTGGTAATAGGATTCCATATTTTTAGGCATGTTAAAGTGAATCACGTATCGTACATTGGATTTGTCGATTCCCATGCCGAAAGCATTCGTAGCAACGATGACATCAACGTTATCATATATAAAAGCCTCCTGCATTTCGTTTCTTTCCAGATCACTTAACCCGGCATGATATTTCCCGGCAGAGAACCCTTTATAATTGAGATATTCATGGAGCTTATCCACTTCTTTGCGTGTAGCCGCATAGATAATGCCGGACTGATTTTTATGGGTGCTTAAGTAATCGGTAATAAAATCTGATTTATTGACCCCTTTTCGTACAGTAAAAGTCAGATTTTCACGGTCGAAGCCGGTTACAAAGACACCGGGGCTTCGTAAGGCCAGTAAACTCACAATATCCTGTTTTACATCCGTTGTTGCTGTTGCGGTAAAAGCTGCAATAATCGGACGGTGAGAAAGACGATCGATAAAAGGGGTAATGGAAAGATAGCTGGGTCGAAAATCATGTCCCCAATGGGAGACACAATGGGCTTCATCTATAGCGATAAGAGAGACGGAAAGGTTTCGTAACAGGTCAAGGAACCTTTCCGATTCAAGTCTTTCCGGGGCGATATAGATCAGTTTGTACTGTCCTTTAGAAGCAAGGTACATCCGATCTTCAAATTCCCGTTGACTTAAAGCACTATTGATAAAAGTTGAAGCAATGCCTAGATTGTTAAGGGCATCCACTTGGTCCTTCATAAGAGAAATCAATGGAGATATCACCAGCGTTACACCCGGAAGCAAAAGGGCAGGAAGCTGATAGCAAATGGATTTACCGCCGCCGGTGGGCATAATGGCCAGCGTATCTTGTTGCTGCAAGATACTGGATATGATTTTTTCCTGGCCTTTTTTAAAGGAAGTATATCCGAAATATTTTTTTAATGTCTTTTGTATTTCTCCTAACATTGGTTTACACTCCTTAAAGAACAAAAATATATATTGACAAAAATTAAATGTTCTAATATGGTTAAGATAGCGCAGGGCAGCCTTATGAATCGGAGGTCTGAGGTCAGAGGGCGGAGGTCGGAATTGTGAGCCAACAAGAGAGCATTCAATACAATGATCCGATTTCCGATAAGGTGTCCCCGTACCTTAATCCAAGCAATACAAGCTTTTAGATTCGGAATACCCGTTGCTGCAATACGATTATATTTCAAACTTTACAATGCGACAGCTATATTATATCAATCAGGATAAAATATTACAAGAAGCGACGCACGTCTAGACAGTGACGGTAATATATCGGGGTGAGACACTAAAAATTAAAATGGAGGTAAAACAATGATCTATATTAAGCGGCAAATTACCTGGGGAAATATTTTGGTGGCTATCGATCAGAATATACATATTGCAGGTTTATGGTTTGAGGGGCAAAAGCATTTTCCCGGCATACCGAAAGACGCATGTTTTATTAAAAACCTATCGGAGGAAGAATTAGAAACCGGATTGGTGAATAAGGCCGGTCTTAAAGACATTCATAAACTAATCAATGCTTTTGATCGGCAAATGAGAGAATATGAAGCGGGGAATCGGCAGCGTTTTGAACTGCCGCTGTCACCGGCAGGCAGTGAGTTCAGGCAGCAAGTAT
>JAKSBV010000123.1 GCA_022360955.1 Bacillota bacterium | reverse complement strand
GTACATGCTGTGCCAGTTGGTACGGACGCTGACATGACCAGTTCATTGAACATGTATTTCTTAGCAGTAGTATCACGGATATCCGAAACAACTGTACCAATTAATTTATTGTCCAGTATAATTGTGTCGCCATTTATCATGCAGTCTGTAAATTCGCAATATTCGTAATCATTGCTACTGTCCCATAAAAAAGTAGGCACGTCTATACCTCACTTGCTTTGTTTACAGTTAAGTTCTGCATGACATGGATATCTGTATCGCCACCCTGAATATAGACCAGATCTGTAGACTGATTGACAGAATCCTTGGACCATGAATCAAGTTGAGCATCAACAATGCTCGTATCATTTCCAATGGCTATCTGGAGGATCTTATTCTTGTAGATTTTCTCATTCATTGGAAGGCCATTGATATAATCAGTCACGGCGGTTTCAATCTCATCAATGATAAGGTCCTTTGTAGCTTCAGACATGGTTGATTCATCGTCGAAATAAACAGTCATTTCAATATCAATCTGCACATTATTCGGACGATAGAACCATGAGAATGGTGATGAATCACTACCTTCTGCATTTGTGTCACCAGTACCATAGCCAACACACTGGACACCAGCAGCACGTGTGTTCTCTATGGCATATACTATAGTATCCTCTGTGTCAGCATCACCAACATTACCACCCTCAACGTGAATTTTCAATTTGCCGGGAGTATAATAAGTATAGTCTATTGTAAAAGTTTCATTAACTTCCGTTTTTTTATCGAGAGTTACTTCTCCACTTTCTTCGTTGACATCGGATACTGTATAAGAATATCCAGAAGATCCTGATACGCTTATAATATTAGCTACCGGCGTATTATCTACATAGAATGATGTTTCTTCGTCAACTGTTTTAGTCTCACCGTTTACAGTGGTCTGCAAAGGACTCTCAATGATAACATTCCTTACTCCAGAGACATTACCTATATAGTATTCCAGAGCATTATCTGTCGCTTTACCAATTGATTGTGTAGCACTTACAATACGATTACGCAATGAAGAATCACTCTCTGCATCGTATCCG
>JAKSBV010000501.1 GCA_022360955.1 Bacillota bacterium | reverse complement strand
CCATTTGCGGGCCATGTTGCCTGAATGAATAATCAGGTTGTATCCCTTCATCACCATAAGAAAGTGTGATTGGTAAAAAAGCCTGTGTTACACCTGTGTCTGTTACAGAAGGATCAGCCTTTAAAACGCCCCTGTATATATAATGGGTTGCAATGTCAAGTTTGTTGGCTCCGGTTTTTATCATTGGGTTTCCCCTATCCATTTGGGAAAGCAAACTATCCTCAAGCGAGTTGGGTATTTGCTTACTGCCAGCCCGTAGTATTATCAGTGTTACTCCCAGGGTTTTAGGAAATGCAATCTCGTTGTACCACCAATTTTTTGATTTTGGGTCTGTATTGTCCCAATATTGCAGTGCCTTTACAATAGCTGAATGTAATTTAGCATCACCATAAAGGCTACTTTCTGAATGTGTGTATGCAACGGCAAAACGTTTCAGCCTGTTTAAATGATTTCTGGGATTCCAGTTATTTTTTGATTCATCATTGTAATTAATATCAGGCCAGGAACCATTAGCTTGGATTGAAGAAAGATCTCCTGAAACCTGTTGGTCAAATGATGAAATATTTGTAATACTTTCCCACTCGCCATTTTGTATATTCCCAATGATCTTTTCATAATCTTTTTGGGGATGTGCTTTTACAAAGGACAAAGAGAATATAACGAACAACAATATTCTTATCATGATTATAAGGGTCTGCTACTTATGGTTCATTATTAATGAAGTTGTTTCAAAATAATCAAACTACATTGATTAAAAAGGAAAAAGTTTGATGCATCTTTTCATTTATCTTTTTATTTAAAAGAGGCTACCATGTGGTAACCTCTTTGGTAAATATAAATGCAGTTTATACGCATCAAAACTATGATACAACAAATGCAATACGCTACCAGCCTGGGTTCTGCCCTAAATTAGGATTCATTGATATTTCACTCAATGGTAATGGCATCAGGTAGTGCTTGTTCTCATCAAATTGGCGGTTACCGACGTCAGACCCCTGGTATACATCGATGTATTTCTTTCCATCAATTTCTATCCTTTTTACATTAGCTTCAGGATACCTGGCAAGTTGGTCATCTTCAAGGCGCATACCAATTACAGTTTTTGCCAGGTAGCTGCCTTTTTTCCAGCGCATGAGGTCATCATACCTGTAACCTTCAAATGCCAACTCAATCCTTCGTTCGCGGCGGACTTCAACTATAATTGAAGATAAACCTTCATTCTCATATTTAGGGTCCATTGGTGGGTTAACAGCTAAATG
>JAKSBV010000043.1 GCA_022360955.1 Bacillota bacterium | reverse complement strand
TTTTGACCCTTACCGGACCATTTAGTGGCGACTTTGTTGCTACTAGTACTACAAATGTTATACTTATTTGTCCACTGAAGTCTCGAATAACAATAGGGAATCAGAATATGACTGCCATCGTTTTTGAAGCAGATCAATGATGACAGCGCAGCTGGAAAAATCATCTGGCATGGTTTCTGTTAATGCGAAAGTATCAACTTATAAGTTTTATACTTATAGGTTGATACTCCAGTTGCTGAAGATGAATAAATGATTCAGATACCGCCACTTGATAAGGCACCTCAAAACAATAAAAACGTCAATATTTTGTAAGAGCGGCCTTTTACAGATTTAAAATCCCTGCCTTTAAGGATACAAAACTTTTTTTGGTTTAAAGTGTGCTAGCCTTGTTGGAATCATTTTCTTCAACCCAAATGTATGCACCCTGCATTAATGCAGATAGCTGCGCATTTCATCGGCATGCTTTTGTTGAAGTTGGATAAATTGGTCGACCAGCTGCTTAGCCGTATCATCGGCGTCCGTATTATTGTTAAGTGCTTTATGCATGCCGTCGATGCCCATATGGGTACCTTGAATCATCATATCGGCCAAGTGTTCCGAGGAGCTGTTGATAAAGGTTTGCAGATTTGTCATCCCCCATGCCGTGACCCTTTGGCCGACGGAAATTTCTTTAGGTGTACCGCCATATTTCTGCAGCTCGACATTCGCCGTTGCAGCTATATGTTTATACTCATTCTGCAATTCAATTAATTTCATCTTAAACCCATCATCTTTGGCTTTATCCAATAGTGTATCAATGGCTTCAACGCCCATTTGACTGCCTTGGTGTATTTCTGTAAACAAATCTATTGTTTGGTGTTTCCGGTCCATTTCATACTATCTCCTTTCTTTGTATTTTCATTTAGGTTATTTTACACGGTCAAATCCAACCTTAAAAGTCTATTTAACGAGTACAATGGGCACATTAATGCAGTTGAAGAAAGTTATGGAAGCAACCTCTTCTATCTAAATTTATACGCCCGAGTACAATTAAGATGATTGCCATGGCAGTATTAGTATGCATATAAATCAAGTAAAATATAAATACTTATATAGAATGACAAAACTTTCTAGGGAGGAGACGGCCCAAGAGATTTGACAGCCCATCGGAGACGTTTCGGAGATGGGTTATAGTGAAATAGCGTTAATGCCCCCTTTTATAGATTTTCTTTATATGCTATTATTGAATACGAGCAGGAAGTGAGGACAAAGCGCCGGCTTAAATATTGAGATGCGTTGGGGGGATCGTATTTGAAATTTATAGTAAGGCATTTAAAAATAATAGTAACCCTATTATTTATAGTTATTATTGTTTCGGGTTTTACGTTATTAAATCCTTTCCAAGAGAAACCTGTTGTTAAGACCAATTTTCTATTGAATACATTAGTGAGCATTAAGGCCTATGGGAAAAATGCACAAGAGGCTGCAGATGCGGCTATGGACAGGATTCGGGAAATAGAAGATGCCATGAGCGCTCACGCGGAGGGCAGTGAAATATGGCATGTAAACCGGCAGGGTCATAGAGAGCATGTGAAGGTTAGCAAGGATACGCTGGAAGTGATACAAAGAGGGCTATATTACTCACGGCTTACAAACGGGTATTTTGATATTACCGTTAAGCCGCTGGTAGATGTATGGCAGATAGGCACAGAACAGCCGCGTGTTCCCAGCGCTGATGAAATCAAGCATGCGATCGGCAAAATAGGTTATCAAAAAGTGGCAATCGATGAAGAACAGCAATCGGTAAAATTAGACCTGCAGGGCATGGGAATCGATTTGGGAGGGATTGCAAAGGGGTATGCGGCCGATGAAGTGCTGCGCATCCTGAAAGAACACGGTATACAAAGGGCCTACGCCGACCTGGGAGGCAATGTTGTCGTCTTAGGGCAAAAGAAAAGGGAATGGGGTCAGTATATAATATCTCGGCTCAACAGGCAAAAAGGCCCCACACAACGGCATTGGCGCATTGGGATTCAAGACCCGGTCAAAGGCAGGGGTTTGCACATGGCAGTAGTGGAAGTGGCCGATCAAGCTGTTGTAACCTCAGGGCCCTATGAAAGGAATTTTCAACAGGACGGAAAGGTATACCACCATATTTTAAATCCGTTTACCGGTTATCCTGCGGAAAGCAGCTTAATCAGCGCCACCGTTATTGCCGAAAAGTCAATGGATGCGGATGCCTTATCCACAAGTATTTTTCTGTTAGGGGAAAAGGAAGGCTTGCGGCTTATCGAATCTCAGCCGGGGATCGAGGCCATGATCATTAATAAGGATAAGATAGTGCGCGTTACAAAAGGACTGGAAGGCAAAGTGGAAATAGTCGATCAAACATACAGTTTAAAAAGCGGGGAATGAGCAGTTGGGCGCAAATCGAAAATGCAGTGTCGGATTAAAATAAACGATGTAGGTGACATATGGATTTTTTATTACACGATCCGCAAATTGGAGAAGAAATGCGTTTAATAGAAGCAAAATTGCTAAGAAGTGCCCATTCAAGGGAGCCGGTCATCCGTCAGGCGGTGGAGGAATTGATTCGTGGGGGCGGGAAACGATTAAGACCGTTAATGCTGCTGCTTTCCGCAAAAAACGGAGAATATGACAAGGAAGAAATCTGCTCCGTTGCTGCCGCCCTGGAAATAGTACATATGGCAACATTGGTGCACGATGATATTATAGATGATTCCGTTTTGCGCAGGGGGAGTGAAACCGTACAGTCAAAATGGGGAAAGGATATTGCGGTATTTACGGGAGATTATTTATTATGCACATTCTTTTTACTCATTCCGCCCCGCTACAGGATACGGGACTTACAGAAATGGATGCGTGTGATTAAAACGGTTTGTGAGGGAGAGATCCGGCAATATCATGACAGGTATAAACCGGATATAACCGTGAGAGGATATTTGAAAAGGATCGCTGCCAAAACGGCCGTATTGTTCAGTTTAAACTGCTATGTAGGGGCATCATGTGCAAAATGCGGCCAACAAATAGTACATGCCCTATCGAAATTTGGCATGAATATGGGCATGGCTTTTCAAATTACCGATGATATTCTGGATTTTACAGGTAAAAGCAGTGAAATGGGTAAACCTGCGAGCAATGATTTCACCCAGGGTGTTTATACCTTGCCCATTATTTATGCTTTACGACACAGCGAATATGGAGAAAAATTACGAAATATGCTCTCAAAGCGGCAATACACAAAGGATGAGGAGGACCAAATAACCCATATGGTTTTTCAAGCCGGCGGGATAGGGTATGCCAAAAAACTGGCCCGCCAATACGTAGAAAGAGCAAGAAAGCATGTAAACGGATTACCGGCCGGAGCAAGCCGCAATGCGATGAATGCTTTATTGGAACAGGTTGCAAATAGAGTCGTTTAACCAAGAAAAATATCCATTGGGACGGCGCAACAAAATTCTTCAAAATCTCTTGATTTTTTTTCAAAACTGCGTTACAATAAATCAGTCAAGACAAGAACGTTTTTAGGAAAACACTAAAAAAAGTTCGCTCGTATAAATTTAGAAATAGGGTCTAAAAGTTTCTACCGACTGCCGTAAACAGTCTGACTACGGGTGTTTAATGTGTGATGGTTCACAGGCATAAACAAAATCGATATGATTGGTATGCCTTCGGAACTATTTTGCATTAAAACCCTGATTTTGTTATCAGGGTTTTTATTATTCAAATCATTTTATATTGTAAGACCAACCGGAATCCAAAGGGTCGGACACCGCATCAAACTCCGAACCATAATAAGAAAGGATGGTGAAGACCTACTCAAAAGAGCTAGGGACTGGATGGAATTGCTCAAACAGAAAATTTTGTCCGAAGGACGAGTCATAGGAAAAGACATCTTAAAAGTGGACTCATTTCTGAATCATCAAATAGATGTAGCGTTGTTCAATGAAATAGGGAAAGAATTTAAGAGGCGATTCTTTGACAAAAAAGTAACAAAGATTCTCACCATTGAAGCGTCGGGTATTGCCATAGCGTGTATTGCGGCCCAATATTTCAAGGTACCGGTGGTATTTGCCAAAAAGACGGAGTCCAGAAATTTGGATCAAGAGACCTACGAGAGTGAAGCGTATTCTTTTACCAAACAAAAAACGTATAGCATCAGAGTGTCTAAACGCTATATGGCCAAACAGGATCATATTTTAATTATTGACGATTTTTTAGCAAACGGCAAAGCCGCCCAGGCATTAATAGATATTGTGCATCAAGCAGGTGCGGCATTAGCAGGGGTGGGGATTGTGATTGAAAAGGGCTTTCAGAACGGCGGAGAAATACTGCGATCGCAAAATGTTCAAGTGGAATCCTTGGCAATCGTAAAGTCTTTAGAAGAAAACCAAATCTTATTTAAATAAGAGAATTCAATGATGAAAAGGGGGATATTTACCGATGAAAAGACTATTTTCTATGGTAATTGTAGTGGTTCTTGCATGTTCAATGCTGTTGACAGGATGTGGAGGGACGGGAAGCACACCGGCAGAAAAGGGCGGTGAGCCGCCGAAAGCGGAGGATATGACGGTAGGGTTTATCTATGTAGGACCTATCGGTGACGGCGGATGGACCTATGCACATGACCAGGGCCGTTTGCATTTGGAACAAGAATTAGGTGTAAAGACGATTTATAGGGAAAGCGTACCGGAAGGTCCGGAAGTGAAAAATGTAATGAAAGAAATGATTGATCAAGGTGCAAAAGTCATTTTTGCGACTAGCTTCGGATATATGGATTACATGGAAGAAGTATCGAAGGAATTTCCGGATGTAACATTCCTTCATTGCTCAGGATACAAAACAACAGAAAATATGGCCAACTATTTCGGAAGGATGTATGAGCCAAGATATTTGTCGGGACTTGTTGCCGGCATGAAAAGCAAAAGCAATAAAATCGGATATGTAGCGGCTTATCCGATCCCGGAAGTGATTAGGGGTATTAATGCATTTACACTGGGTGTTCGTGCGGTAAATCCGGACGCGACAGTAATGGTCCGATGGACAAGCACATGGTATGATCCGGCCAAAGAAAAGGAAGCGGCAAAAGCGTTATTGGACGAAGGTGCGGATATCATTTCACAGCATCAGGACACTGCAGGGCCTCAGCAGGCGGCAGAAGAAAGAAATGTGTGGGCGATCGGGTATAATACCGATTCACAAGCGAAAGCACCGAAAGCATATATGACGGCACCGGTTTGGAATTGGGGTCCCTATTATGCAGACCAGGTTAAAGCAGTAATGGACGGCACATGGAAATCCCACAGCTATTGGGGTGGAACGAACGAAGGGATTGTTAGCTTAGCACCTTTGACAGACCTGGCTCCGGAAGGCGCGCAGGCGAAAGTGGAGGAAGTGACGGCTAAAATCAAAGACGGTTCTTTCCATGTATTCCAAGGTCCCATCAAAGATCAAGCGGGAGAAGTAAAAGTAGAAGAAGGCAAGGCATTAACGGATCAAGAGCTGTTGAGCGATAAGAGCATGAATTGGTTTGTTGAAGGCGTGGAAGGGAAAATCGAGTAATCATAGGAGGTCATTATGGATCGGAGCATATTTATACAGATGAATGAGATCTCAAAGACCTTTGGAACGATCAGAGCCAATCACAATATCAATCTAACCGTTTGCCAAGGCGAAGTTCACGCCCTTTTGGGAGAAAACGGAGCCGGCAAAAGTACATTGATGAATATGCTGTCAGGGATTTATAGCCCTGACAGCGGTTCTATTTTTATACACGGAAAAGAAGTACACTTTACTTCTCCAAAGGAATCTATTGCAATGGGTATTGGGATGATACATCAACATTTTAAGCTGGTAGATGTATTAACCGCCAAAGAAAATATTATCCTGGGACAAAAGGGGAATTTTTTTGTCAATCAAAAAAAACTTGCTCAACAGATTCGGCAGATTTCTCAGAAGTTTGGGCTTGAAATTGAGCCTGACAAAAAAATATACGATATGTCCGTAGGAGAAAAACAGACGGTAGAAATTGTGAAGGTATTATATCGCGGAGCGGATATCTTAATCTTGGATGAACCGACAGCGGTGCTGACACCACAGGAAACGCGGAAGCTCTTTCAGATTATCAATAAGATGAAAGAAGAGGGGTGTGCGGTGATTATCATTACCCACAAACTTCATGAAGTGATGGAGATTGCCGATAAAATCACGGTATTGCGAAAAGGAGAAACCGTTGGGACGGTAAATAAAAGCGATACCACACCCAAGGCCTTAACCGATCTGATGGTAGGCCGATCGGTGGATCTATCCATTGAAAGGGTAGCGGTAGAGAAAAAGGAACGCCTTCTACAAGTAGAACATCTTACAGTGCAGGACAGCGAAAAGGTACATGTACTGGATGATGTTTCTTTTACGTTATCCACCGGGGAGATACTAGGTGTTGCCGGTGTTGCGGGCAGCGGACAAAAGGAGCTTTGTGAATCCATTGCCGGATTGTGCACGGTACAAAGGGGAGATATTGTCTATAACGGAGAAAATATTGTGGGCGAAACCCCAAGGGACATTATCAAACGGGGTATTAGTATGAGCTTTGTCCCTGAAGACCGGTTGGGTATGGGACTGGTAGCTTCCATGGATATTGTGGACAATTTGATCTTAAAAGAATATCAAAACCAAAAGGGATTGTTTATATACCGGAAGCCGGTAAAGAAAAAGGCAAAGCAGATCATCCAACGGCTGGATATTCAAACGCCGGGCGTCCATCACCCGGTCAAGCAGCTGTCCGGGGGCAATATCCAGAAGGTATTATTGGGCAGAGAGATTGACTCCGGTCCCCAGTTGCTGATTACCGCCTATCCGGTGCGGGGCTTGGATATAGGTGCTTCCCATGTCATTTACGACTTATTAAACGAACAGAAACAAAAAGATGTGGGGATTTTATTTGTGGGAGAAGATTTGGATGTGCTGCTGGAATTGTCCGACCGCATCATGGTGCTTTGCGAAGGGAAAATCACGGGCATCGTGGATGCGAAATCGGCCACCAAAGAGCAAATCGGATTGTTAATGGGGGGCGCAGCATTGGCAGAAGATCAGGAGGTGAAGCAGGATGATTAGAATAGTGAAGCGGACGGATGTAAGTAAAATAAAAGCGGCACGGATTCGTATTTTGGCAGTTGTGCTGGCGCTCTTCACATCGGGTATTTTTATCCTTTTACTGCGTCACAATCCGCTGGCAGTCTATAGTGCTATGCTTCAGGGGTCCTTTGGTTCTGCCTATCGCTTTAAGGAAACGATTATTAAAACCATTCCGTTGGTCATCACATCGTTGGGGATTATGGTGGCCTTTAAAATGAAGTTCTGGAATATCGGCGCCGAGGGACAAATTTTCATGGGGGCATTTGCAGCCAGTTTCTTTGCGTTGCAATTCCCCGATTTGCCAAAACCGCTTTTATTATGTTTGATGATGGCGGCCGGTATTGTTGGCGGAGGATTGTGGGCATTGATTCCCGCATTTTTCAAGGCGCAGTTTGGAACGAATGAAACGATTTTTACATTGATGATGAATTATATTGCCCTCAAATGGATTACGTATCTGCAATACGGATTATGGAAAGACCCGGATGCCTTGGGATTTGCGAAGATTCCCAATTTCTCCGATAATGCCATCCTGCCGAAGCTGTTTGATATTCATATCGGTTGGATATTTGCATTTATCCTTATTGTGATAATGCATATTTTTATGCATCACACCAAAAAGGGCTATGAGATTACAGTCATCGGCGAAAGTGAAGATACGGCGAGATACGCGGGCATGAATGTTAAAAAAGTAGTTTTGACAGCGATGTTTATCAGCGGGGGAATTTGCGGATTGACCGGGATGATTGAGGCATCGGCGGTAAGCGGTACATTATCTGTAGAAGTAAGCTCAGGGTACGGATTTACGGCGATTATTACGACATGGCTTTCGGGGCTGAAGGCGCCGTTCATATTGGTGGTATCCTTCCTATTTGCGGTATTGCTCCAGGGTGGTTCCTTTATTCAAACGGCCTTTCAGATTCCCCAGGCGGCAGCGCAAATTTTACAGGGTATGATTTTGTTTTTTGTATTGGGAAGTGAGTTTTTCATTCAATATAAAATATTGCCGAGACAAAATGGGGTAGAGATGACGGCCGAAAAGGAGGGAAAGTAAGATGAATGCTTCGTTTTTTGCGGCGGCAATTGTTGCCGGGACACCTCTTCTGTTTGCAACGCTGGGGGAGATTATAACCGAGCGGGTAGGACAGCTGAATTTAGGCGTTGAAGGTATGATGCTGATGGGGGCTGTTGTAGGGTTTCAGGTGGGGCTTGCGACCTCCAACCCGTTTTTGGCCTTGTTGGGTGCAATGGCGGCAGGGGCTTTCGGCGCACTTATTTATGCCTTTTTGACGGTCAGCCTGCGGGCCAACCAGGTGGTATCGGGATTGACCCTCACCATTTTCGGCACCGGATTCTCCAGCTTTATGGGCAAAAGCTTAATCGGTGAGATTATGCCGGAAAATATAAGGACGTTTTGGAAAGCGGATATTCCGATATTACGGGATATTCCGTTTATAGGCAAAGTGTTTTTTCAACAGGATCTTTTTGTGTATTTAGGGTATATAACAGCGATCGCACTCGGGATATATTTATACCGCACCAGGGCAGGTCTTAACGTCCGGGCTGTTGGGGAAAGCGCTCCTGCTGCCGATTCGTCGGGTATTCATGTGGTATTGTACAAATATGTACACATCTTAATGGGCGGTGCCCTTTGCGGTCTGGGCGGTGCATATTTGTCTCTGGTTTATGTGCCGGCGTGGCAGGAGAATGTAACGGCGGGCAGAGGCTGGATTGCTGTTGCCCTTGTTATTTTCGTAGTATGGAGTCCCTATAAGGCGTTAATCGGTGCCTACCTATTCGGTGGATTGGATATACTGGGTTTCCGCCTTCAAGGGTACAATATCAAAATTTCCCAGTATATCATTGATATGCTGCCGTATATTGCAACCATTCTGGTATTGGTGGTCGGCTCGATACGGCATTCCAAAGAAAACGCGCCCCCAAAAGGCTTGGGTGTGCCGTACTTTAGAGAAGAACGGTAAATAAAACATAAAACAGGGGACGGTTCCTCGTTTCATCAAAGCAAGATGAAACAGAGAACCGTCCCCTGTTCTGGGAGAAATATGATGACCGTGAAGCAGAGAAAAAAAGAAATGAATGCCATCGCTGTGCCATTGATGATGCAATCTATTGCAGGCTTAGTCATAGGATTAATTGATCAAGCCATGATAGGAAGAATATCCCTATTCGCTTTTGGGGCCGTAGGCACAATCGCGGCGTTACTGTATACCTTTGCAGGGATTTTGGGATATGTATCCGTAGCTTTTAACATCCGGGCTGCAAAAACTTTGGGAGGCAACAATAAAGGCAACTTTTATCAGGAGTTTGCAAATACGCTTATTTTAAATATTTTTATAGGCCTATTGTTTGTACTGGTTATGCTGCTTTTCAAAAGAGAAATCATCATCATACTTTTTAAATTTACAGATCAAACATTAGAAGAATCTTTAAAATATATGGCACCTATGCAATTTTATTTGCTGCTACAACTATTGTTATTTAACTTTTCAGCCTATTTTAAGGTAAAAAAACAAACCAAGTGGATATTTTATGGCGCTACGCTGGCAGCGGTTTTAAATACGGTTTTAAATTATATTCTTATATTCGGCAAAGCAGGGTTTCCAAAAATGGGCGTTTACGGAGCCGGATTGGCCACCATCGCATCTTTGTGTGTTAATCTGCTCATTTACGTTTTTGCAGCAAAAGATGATATTAAAATAGCTTTTGAAAGAGCAAAGCTTGGTATAACACGGATAAAAAGCATCATTGCAGAAAGTCTGCCGTTAATGGGGCAAGAGCTCGTAGAGAGCAGTTTATTTGTACTGGCGCTCAATGCGTTACTTGCAAGGGCAGGTATTTTAGAGCTTTCGGGCTATTTACTTGCGGCTAGAATCATATCGATAGCATTAATGCCAGCCTATATGTATGGAACAGCTTGCCTGACATTAATAGGAGAAAAGTTCGGACAGAAAGACGATGAATATTTAAACAATATGCCCCAAATAGCGTTGTTCCACGCATTGTCTTTCTATATGATATTGGGATTGATATTTATCACTTTTAAAAACCATATCCCCGGTGTTTTGACCAATGACGCAGATCTACTCCTGTATGCTTCCGGGTTAGTCCTGCCGTTGGTACTGATTAATGGGGCAAATGTATGCTGCCAAATTTTTAAGTATTGTATGCAAGCAGTCAATATGAGTAAATTCGTACTCTATGCCACTGCTAAAATCAATGGTATATCGTTTTTGGTGATGCTTGGTTTATTTAACATTTTTAAATATAAAATGCTGGCTGTATATATGGGCTTAATGTTGAACTATATACTGCTTACAATTCTATTGATGAGGAAATATTACAGCAGAACAACTTTAAAACCAAACACCTGTGATCATAAGCAAAATAGGGGACAGTCTTCCGTTTCATTGAAATGAAACGAAGAACCGTCCCCTGTTTTACTGTTATTTAACCACAATATTATATATTCTTCCCGGCACATAAACTTCTTTAATAATATTTTTATCGGCTATGGCGCTGCAAATCTTTTCATCCTGCATAAGGGCTGTTTTTATATCCCCCTGTACTGCCTGTAAGGGCACCGTTATTTTTTGTTTCACTTTACCGTTGATCTGAACTGCTATTTCCACCATCTCCTCGACTGTCTTGGCTTCATCCCATTCAGGCCATGATTGCTCGCTGATTGTTCCGTCAAAACCTAGCCTATGCCATAACTCTTCCGTGATATGAGGAGCTACAGGGTTGAGCAGCAGTAAGAAGGCTTTTAGTTCCCCATTGGTGATTTTAGCGCGGCTGTAAAAATCATTTAACAGCGACATGAGGGCAGCAATAGCAGTATTAAATTTTAAATGCTCAAAGTCCTCGCTTACTTTTTTAATCGTCCGGTGCATATTGCTTTCCAGCTCTTTAGAAAACATGTCTTCGCCCGCTGTAATATTTTGAAGCTTCCACACCCGTTCTAAAAATTTTCTACAGCCCTTTACGCCATTTTGCGACCACGGAATACTCTTTTCAAAATCCCCGATAAACATTTCATAAACCCTCAGGGTATCCGCACCATATGCATCAATGATTTCATCGGGGTTGACAACATTGCCTCTGGACTTAGACATCTTTTCGTTATTCTCACCCAGTATCATTCCGTGAGATGTTCTTTTCAGGTAAGGCTCCGGCGTTGGGACAATACCATAGTCGTACAGAAACTTGTGCCAGAACCTAGAATACAATAGATGCAGTGTCGTATGCTCCATCCCGCCATTGTACCAATCCACGGGAAGCCAGTAGTCGAGATTTTCCTTACCGGCCAATGCCTCATGGTTGTGGGGGTCCGTATACCGTAGGAAATACCAGGATGAACCCGCCCACTGGGGCATGGTATCGGTTTCCCGCCGACCTTCCCCGCCGCACTGGGGGCACGTGGTCTGCACCCAATCGGGCAGATTGGTCAACGGTGACTCGCCGTTGTCGGTAGGTGCGTAAGTCTCAACCTCCGGCAATAATAGCGGCAGTTCGTCCTCCGGGATCGGCACCCATCCGCATTTTTGGCAATATACCAGAGGAATTGGTTCTCCCCAATATCGCTGACGGGAAAACACCCAGTCGCGCAATTTATAATTTGTTTTCCTTTTTCCAATATTTTTGGCTTCCAGCCAATCACTCACCTTTTCCTTTGCTTCCGCTACACCCAGCCCATTTAAAAAATCCGAGTTAACCAATATGCCCTTCTGGTTATCGGTAAAGGCTTCCTCCTCAATATTGCCGCCGGCCACAACCTCTATAATAGGAAGATTAAACTTTCGGGCAAAGGCCCAGTCACGCGTATCATGTCCCGGAACAGCCATGATGGCCCCTGTGCCATAGGACATCAGGACATAATCGGAGATAAAAACGGGTATTTCTTTCCCGTTCACAGGATTGACTGCTTTGAGTCCTTTGATTTCAACACCTGTTTTTTCTTTGATTAGCTCCATTCTTTCAAAGTCCGATTTCTTATTTGCCTTTTCAATATATGCTTTTAGTTCATCTATATTCTCAATGCGATCCTGTAGCATATCGATAAGCGGGTGTTCGGGCGCAATGACCATATACGTCGCCCCGAACAATGTGTCGGGACGTGTGGTATACACGTTAATCTTTTGTCCGCCGGAAATGCCAAAATCAACCTCCATCCCTTCCGAACGCCCGATCCAGTTCTTTTGCTGGACTTTAACCCTTTCGATATAATCCACCAGATCCAAATCTTTGATCAATTTTTCCGCATATGCCGTAATCTTCAACATCCATTGATTTTTTCTCTTTCTAACGACCGTCCCGCTGCAGCGTTCACATACGCCGTTTACCACTTCTTCATTGGCCAGTCCTACCTTGCAATCCGTACACCAGTTAATGGAAACCTCTTTTTTATAGGCCAATCCTTTTTCAAATAATTTCAGGAATATCCACTGCGTCCATTTATAATAGTCCGGATCGGTGGTATTGATTTCCCTTGACCAGTCGAATGAAAATCCTAGCGCCTTTAACTGGGACTTAACGCCGGCTATATTTCTTTCCGTTACCTTTTGGGGGTGGACCTTATTTTTGATTGCATAATTTTCCGTAGGAAGGCCGAAAGCATCCCAGCCTATCGGATAAAGCACATTATATCCCTCTAATCTCCTTTTTCTCGCAACAATGTCCAAAGCCGTATAAGGTCTCGGATGTCCCACATGGATTCCTTTGCCGGAAGGATACGGGAATTCGATCAAGGCATAGTATTTTGGCTTTGATTTATCGTTAGAGGCAGCAAAGGTTCCGCTCTTTTCCCAGATATCCTGCCATTTCTTTTCAATTTTTTTCGGATTGTACGTCATTCTCTATACACGTCCTTTCTGACCGGTATTTTTTAATACGGGCACTAAAAAAACCTTTCATCTCACATAGAGACGAAAGGTCCGCGGTACCACTCTATTGGATAATCATATGATTATCCGCTCAAACATTATAACGGATTTACCCGATTAAGGCTACTTATCATTCGCCTTAATAGCTCCGGGACGAGTTCAGCTGGGATTGCTGCCATTTTTCAGCAAACAATGGCTCTCTAAAAACAATCATAAGGCTTACTGCTTCCCTTCCTCGCACTAAAAATACATATTAATTTTTTATATATTGTATCAGATGAGGGGGCAATCGTCAATAAATCATTTTAACAAGCCATGCCAAAAGATATGCTGCAGATCCTCAGCCAATTTTGGATTATAGGATAATGCAATTTTGGCCGATTCATTGTTCATAAAATATGAAGTGAATATGTCCATTAGCATAAAAACCGCATGATTATTTATATCGGATTGAATGATCCCCAGCCTTTTTCCTTCTTCGACTAAAGCTAAAAACCATTCTTTGCCGGACAGTATCATATCATCAAAAGCTTTCTTAACAGTACTATTGGTTTTTGCTATAATTTGGACCAATTCCCAATATCGATTTTCAATCATTTCCATCTTAAAATCAAGAATTCCTTTTAGTTTTTCCTCAAAAGAATGATTTCCACTGCATATTTCTTCATACTGTTTTTTCATATCGGAAATCAAGGATAACGCCAATTCATTAATCAGTTCGCCTTTACTGCCGTAAAAGTTATATATGGATACATGAGAGACAGACGCTTCCTCTGCGATTTGCTTAATGGTAACTCTATCGGTGCCATTCTCTAAAAAAAGCTTTAGGGCGGCTTCTCTGATTATTTTCTTTTTTTCCTCACGGCGTTTTTCAAATCCATTCATAGTTAACCTCTATTCATTGTTTTCTACATTATATTATAAATAATATTAAAAATACAAGGACCCTGTGAAATAAAAATGTAATTTATTGAATATTATAATACATAGACTTGACAATTTCAAGAGATGGGTGTAAAATATGAAACATAATAGTAATTAAATTACACAAAAAAGGGGTGTCTGATCCATGGGTAATAATACTATACAGGTGAAAACCGCTGTGATTTCTAAAAAGAGTGCCGGTCTTATTATTCAGACTGTAAAAGACCTTATAGATGCGCAAAAAGAAAAGCTTAGCCAATGTTATAGCCTAGATATTGAAAAAATTACTGCTTTTATGGTAGAAGAAATATTCAGGCATGAAAGCTTTTTATGGACACACTTAAACGATGTTGTTCGTCACTATGATGCGATGATTTTGGTCACGAAAGAGATCACAAACAATATTATTCATTTTTTTGAAGAAAAGCATAAGCCTTTGGAGGATGAAATGATGAGCAGGCTAGTCCTATATAGGTTTATTATATCGATCCTCTACGGACTCACGTTTTTTAAAGATGATATTTATCTAAAAAAATCTATACCGGAAGAGCAATTCAGGCATTATATCAGGAAAATTGTAGAATATGAACTTGGGAATTTCCTGCATTATGCGGATAAAAAAATAGTAAATCCATTAATGGATGATTTTGAGGAAAATATTTAGAAAGGGGGTGCACGATCATGACAATGAGTTATTCGGAAAAGGTGAGGGAACTAACGGGAAATGAAAGAAAATTCTTGTGGAGTCCTGTTGCAAATGTGAATGTAACAGCAAGGGTGCTGGGGAAAATCGATGAAAATGATTTTAGAAATGCGGTTGCAAAGCTTGAAAAGAGACACCCTTTAATAAGGACAAAAGTCAGGTATCAAAACGATAGGGCATGGTTTGTAAATGGGGATGTTCCTGAAATACCTGTGCGCTTTGTGAAGCGAAATGATGATAAACAATGGATCGACGAGGTCATGGGAGAATATAAGACACCATTCAACCCTTTTACAGGACCTCTGATTCGGTTTTCAGTCGTGCTTTCAGAAGAGGTGTCGGAAATTATCATATACTGCCAGCATTCTATTTGTGACGGGACCGCACTGGTTTATGTGATGAGGGATTTGCTGGAAATCGCAGCCAATCCGGATATGGCAATAGAACTTCTGCCATTACCGGCCCCACTGTCTCCTGAAAATCTGCCTGAAGGGTCCGATATGTCAGGGCTCAAAGCGAAAATAAGAGATGCGGCTATGAATAGTATTAATAAGAAGTGGAGGCAGAATAAGATTACCTTTGACCAAGAAGATTTTGAAAACATCTTTTCGGCCTATTGGCAAAAGCATGAGTATAGAATTATCTTTTTGGAAATGGAGGCACAGGAAACAAACCGCCTGGTTCAAGCGTGCAGGGAAAACAATGTCACTGTTAATTCCGCATTGTGTGCCGCCTTTCTTGGTGCGTATAAGGAGTTGAACGGCAGTTTCAAAGGCAATAAGAGATCCGTTGCTGTTCCTGTTGATTTAAGACGGAGAATGAAACCGGAAGCAGGGGACGTATTAAGCCTTTATGTAGGGAGCATCCTGTGTAAATATGACTATCATTTGAATGAGAGCTTTTGGGATAATACAAAGAGATTTCATCAATTGATTTTAAAGGATATGGAAAAAACCAACCTGTTTGAGATATTTCACAATTTGGAGAGAATGGACCATACCATGCTGGATTGCATGGTCAGCTTTGCCCCAACAGCAAAATATGTGACCCCGGAATACAGCAGGTTTCAAAAATTAAATTCTTTTTATCATGATAAAAAAAACATGGCAATCAAAATGTCAAAAAAATTTGCAGGGGCTCTGCCGGGAATGGTCATGACGAATCTGGGAAGGGCAAACATTAAAGACACTTACGGGAGACTGAAAATTGATAAGCTATTCTTTTTGCCTTCCACAGGGGAAGATTTCCCTCTGGCTTTAGGAGCGGTAACAATCAATGACAAAATGGTTGTAACGGTAAATTATGTTGAAAAGAGCAAAGAATCTATGCTATTGCAGGTGTGTGATAAAGCCAAGAGACAATTACAGTAGAACAGGGGACGGTTCCTTGTTTCATCGAAATGAAACAGAGAACCGTCCCCTGTTTTGGTGTTGTTTTGGAGTTATATATAATGTATAATAATCCTAGGAATCTACCGGACAAAAGGCCGGCATTTGCCGGATAGTGGGTAGAGATGAAACAGAAGGAGCGTATGATGGACAACTATAATGCCCTGGTTAAAGACTTGAAAAACATGGAAAAGATAGCAATGGTATTGGAAGTTGAACCGTTTCCCATATATTTTCTGGGGGGCTCCGCATGTATTTTAGGCAAGTATACGAATCGATCCACGAGGGATTATGATTTCATAGATTTAAACTATTCTGCAAATTTGGGAAAAGTATTTCGATACTTAAATGATTTTGATATGCTGGAGTATGAAAGCACCATTCTTGCGCCTTCCTTTAAAGAGAGAGCAAAGCGGTTAAGTGAGTTTTCGTATTTGGAAATCTATATTCTCTCAAGGGAGGATATTATTGTGAGCAAAATTATTAGGATGGAGCCCAAAGACCTGGAAGATATGGACATACTGATAAAAGATAGCGATAAAGCAATTATTCTGGATATAGTTGACGAAATGCTGCGAAGGAAAGACCTGTTTGAACCTAAACGAAAGGCATTTTTGGAGCAGCTTCCTGTCTTTAAGGAGAGATACCATGTATAGAATTTTTTGTGAGAGCTGTCAAGCGTATATAAAACAATATCAGGATCAGGAGAGTCGGAATGAATACAGATATAAGATGACAAGACCTCTACAGCTGATAAGTGATATTGCGCAGTATAAAAAGCATGAACAAGAGAATTCTTTGTTGTACAAACAAGTCAATGATCTAATCGTATTTATGAGAAAACATACCCATGAATACCCTAAATTTAAGGCGTTTTTATGGACGCTTGAATCCAGAGAAATAAAAGGGAAATATTTTGGTATTGTACCTCCGGAAGACTTAAGAGAGCAGTCAAAACTTATTAATATGTTTTTGAATCTATTATATTGGGAAGAATAGAACAGGGGACGGTTCTTCGTTTCGTCCGGCGATGATGAAACAGAGAACCGTCCCCTGTTTTATTGGTTTACATAATAACAAAAAGAGCTAGTATTCCTAAGAACATAGCTCTTTATCCTTTTCTTATTCTATTTTAACGGGAAAGCGGGAAGTTGTCAAGGAAAAAGTGAAAATAATGCAAAATGATTACCTTATTGATACTGATGCATAATAAAGGTACTGCAAATCACAAAATAGCCGTACATAACATTTTCCTTTCCTGCCGTTTTATATTAAAATAGAATCTCGTTAAAGATACCGAACTGCAATGTTAAAATCTATTCACACAAACAACGATGATGCTGTGTTTCTGGTGTAATATAAATTCGATTTTGAAGTGAGGTATCTATAATAATGCTAATTTTCGATAAGAACTTACCGTTGAAGCAATGTATAACGGTTAAACGGGCATGAGGGAAAAATGATCTTTAAATACAAGACAGAAGGAGGTAGGTTTTGAGATGCAGGTCAGTGAACATGCGGCCTATCAAGAAGAGACAGAAAGATTTAAATACACCATGGACTATGTAGAGAAAAGCTTTCAGGAAACATTGAGAAAAAAAGAAAATATCGACCATGAGGTTGAGTGGTCAAAGAAACATTTAAGTTCCGACAGCAGTCAGGACTATATAAACCTTATGATCAGTATAACACTGCAAAATAGTATCAGCTTAAAGATGAGGAATCTGGAAGATGCGAAGCATAAACCCTATTTTGCAAGATTGGACTTTCAAGAAGAAGGTAAAAATGATATTGAGAAGCTGTATATCGGTAAGATGTGTCTTTCAAGGGATGAGGACCAGGAATTGATTATCATAGATTGGCGGGCGCCTGTTGCCAACCTGTATTATGACGGGCGGTTAGGACAGGCAAGCTATGTATGCCCGGAAGGCACCATTCAAGGGGAAATCCGTTTAAAAAGACAGTTTTCCATTGATCAAGGGATGCTGCAGGGCATATTTGATATAGATATTGCCACAACCGATGAGCTCCTTCAAAGCAATTTAGGCGCTAAGGCGGACCATCGGCTAAAAGATATTGTCTCCACCATCCAAACTGAGCAAAACAGCATCATCAGAGCGGATATGTGGACACCGTTAATTGTCCAGGGGGCCGCCGGAAGCGGAAAAACAACGATAGCACTGCATCGAATAGCCTATCTTATCTATACCTATGAGAAGAAATTTGATCCCGAAAACTTTATGATTATTGCACCGAACCGGTTGTTTCTGAATTATATATCCGATGTTCTGCCGGATTTGGGTGTTGAAAAAGTAAAACAAACGACTTTTGAAGATTTTGCGATGGAACTGATAGGCAAGAAGTTCAAAGTGAAAGATGGGCATGAAAAATTAACGGCCTTTGTCAACCATAACGGTACACAACAGGAACGAGAGAGAAACCTGTATATCAAAGAAGCGTCGGCGTTAAAGGCCTCTATGGTTTTTAAGAACATCCTTGATGATTATATTGCGGCAATAGAGCAAGGGTTTATTCCCAGGGAAGACTTTACGATGGCCTCCCAGGTGCTGTTCGAATGCGAGGAGATCAATCGTCTGTTTTTGGAAGAATACCGGAGATTGCCCTTGGTCAAAAGGATACATGAGATCAAAAAGCATCTCACGAATAGATTGAAATTGCAAAAGCATTCTATTATTAGTCACATTGAGGAAGAATGTTATGAGAAAATCAAGCAGTTAAAAATCAAGATGGAAGATACGGAAGAGAGACAGCAGTTGATCATTAGAGAGCTTGATAAAAAAGACGATTGGATCGGCAAGATTGAAAAATATGCAAAAAAGGCCGTGAATGAATATGTAAAAAAGATTTCTAAAGTGAATCCCTTTCAATATTACAAAGACTTTTTTGCCCGGCCTGTAATAGCCTGTGAAATCATGCAGAACAGAGGTGTGAACCGGCAGATTGCCCAATTTTTCATCGACTATTCTTCAGAACTATTGGCATCGGGTTGGATAGAACTGGAGGATTTTGCGCCGATCATCTATTTGAAATATCGTATATATGGGATGGATGAGAAAATCCCCGTAAGGCATATTGTGATAGACGAAGCCCAGGATTTCAGCGTTTTTCAGTTTTATGTACTTAAAAAGATCGTGAAAGACAGTTCTTTTACGATTCTTGGAGACTTATGCCAGGGCATTCATTCCTATAGAGGCACAAAAGATTGGCAGGATGTGCAGACAAACGCCTTTGAACAAGGGAAAAGTCAAATGCTTACCCTTGAACAGAGCTATAGAACCACCGTAGAGATCATGCAGGCAGCCAATAAAGTGATAAGCTGTATGAAAGACAAAAATCTTGTCATGGCAAAGCCGGTGGTCAGGCATGGGGAAGCGGTGGAAATACTGCAAAGAGAGAGTATAAAAGAGATCGCCCAAGATATAAAGGCAAAAATTCATGAACTGCAGAAGAAGGATTATAAATCTATCGCAGTTATCTGTAAAACTATGGAAGAATGCAGAGCGATACATGGGTATTTTAAGAAAATGAGAGGCGACCAGGAGCTGCCTTCTCTGATTACAGGTAAAGAAAAGGAATACAGAGGCGGTGTAGTGATTGTGCCGTCGTATCTGGCAAAAGGGTTGGAGTTTGATGCGGTTATGATCGCAAATGCCAACGCCCAGGCCTATAAGGAAGAGGAATTGGATATTAAGCTGCTGTATGTATCCATGACGCG
>JAKSBV010000351.1 GCA_022360955.1 Bacillota bacterium | reverse complement strand
TAATAGATGTTTTAAAAAATGCTTCTCAACAAAAACTTATGCTTTCGAAGGCGCTGATAAGTGAATTTATTGACTTACTTTCAGTGTTCCTAAAGGAAAAACTTTCATTATTGTCCTGCGAAAGTTGAGTTATTCATTATTTTCGGCTCTCAACCGATTCCTGTATTAAAACTCCGACGTACCTGCCGTTCTCGGATAAGGTATGACATCCCTTATATTGGACATTCCGGTAATATACATAATGGCCCTTTCAAAACCCAATCCAAAGCCTGCATGCTTTGTTCCGCCGTATTTTCTTAGATCCATATACCACTCGTAATCTTCTTTGTTAAGATCCATTTCTGCCATCCTTTGTGCAAGCACATCAAGCCTTTCTTCTCTCTGACTTCCCCCTATGATCTCCCCGACGCCGGGCACTAACAGGTCCATAGCTGCCACAGTCTTCTGATCGTCATTGCATCTCATGTAGAAGGCCTTAATCTCTTTAGGGTAATCTGTCACAAAAATCGGCTTTCCAAAAACTTTTTCCGTCAGGTATCTCTCATGCTCCGTTTGCAGATCATTTCCCCATGCCACAGGATATTCAAATTTTTCTTCTGCCTTTTTAAGCATTTCTATTGCTTCGGTATAGGTAATATGTCCAAAATCGGAATTGATAATATTCTCCAATCGTCCAAGCAGCTCTTTATCTATAAACTTATTGAAGAATTCCATTTCCTCCGGGGCATTTTCCAGTACATAACGGATAATATATTTTATCATATCCTCTGCCAGTTCCATGTTATCCTTTAACTCCGCAAAAGCTATTTCCGGTTCAATCATCCAAAATTCCGCTGCGTGCCGAGCCGTATTTGAGTTCTCCGCTCTAAACGTCGGCCCAAAAGTATAGATTTTTCCATAAGCCATGCAATAGGCTTCTCCGTTCAATTGACCGCTTACGGTTAAATTCGTCTCCTTACCGAAAAAATCTTTTGAGAAATCGATATTCCCCTGCGCATCTCTAGGGGATTGGTCAAAGGGTAATGTCGTAACCCTGAACATCTCTCCCGCACCTTCGGCGTCACTGCCGGTAATAATCGGGGTATGCACATACACAAAATCTCTTTCCTGAAAGAATTTATGAATCGCATATGCAACGAGGGACCTCACTCTAAAAACGGCTGAAAACGCATTTGTACGCGGCCTCAAATGGGCAATGCCCCTTAAAAATTCAAAAGAATGTCTTTTCTTCTGCAGCGGATAGTCCGGTGTCGAATGGCCCTCTATCACAATATGTTGGGCTTTCATTTCAAATGGCTGCTTTGCATTCGGGGTTTCCACAAGCTCTCCTTGCACAACGATGGCCGAACCCACCGAAAGCTTAGAAATTTCTTTAAAATTCTCTATAGATTGCTCTTCAAAAACAACCTGTAAACTCTTAAAAAAGCTTCCGTCATTGATCTCAATGAATCCAAATGCTTTTGAAGCTCTTACCGTTCTTACCCATCCCGAAACCTGGACTTTCTTATTTAAGAATGGGCTTACATCTCTAAAAAAAGATTTTATTGACGTATTTTCCATAGTTTCTCCTTCTCCTTGCCCTCATAAATTTATATTTGCCCTTCCGCAGGCATTTATAGATTTCACAATAAACCTTTATAAGGCTCAATCTCTCCCATCAATATTATATCATAAAAAAGGAATTTGCAACCATTGTTTGCAAACTCCTCTAATCCTGCAGGTCATTGACGGCTATACACGTTCTTTCAGCCAAACATATTCTTTCTCCATTGTAATACTTTTATACGCCGGCCGTATAATTCTATTCGCCCCGACAATTTCCTCTATCCTATGTGCACACCATCCCGCAATTCTGGATACCGCAAATAACGACGTATATAATTCGGACGGAATATTTAACATGTCATATACAAAACCGGAATAAAAATCTACATTAGCACATATTTCTTTATCGGAACCTTTCACCTTGGCAAAAACACCCGGTGTCAGCTTTTCTATCAAGTCGTACAGATTGAATGCCTTTGTCATCCCTTTTTCTTTTGCCAGTTCAAGGGCCTTTTCCTTCAGCAATACGGCTCTAGGATCGGATAATGTATAAATTGCATGCCCCACGCCATAAACAAGTCCCGAACGATCAAAAACTTCTTTCTTTAATATTTTTGTCAAATACGCTTCTATTTCGTCTTCATCTTCCCAATTGGAGACATTCGCTTTAATATCATCCATCATTTCTCTCACTTTATTGCTTGCCCCGCCGTGCTTTGGCCCTTTCAGCGAACCGACTGCCGCTGCTATTGCAGAATAGGTATCCGTACCCGATGAAGAAACCACCCGGGTTGTAAAAGCGGAGTTATTACCGCCGCCGTGCTCGGCATGCAGCACTAACGCCAAATCCAATAATTCAGCCTCCATTTTCGTATATTGATTGTCCGGACGCATAAGATACAATAAATTTTCCGCTGTTCCCAATGTCTTTTGAGGACGATGAATATATAAACTTTTACCTCCGTAATAATGGGCCTTCGCCTGATAGCCATAAGCTACCAGAGTAGGAAATCTTGCAATCAATTCTATACACTGCATTAAAATATTATTAACACCGGTATCGTCCGGATGATCATAATAGGAATACAGCACCAATACGCTTCTGGCCAATTTATTCATAATGTCATTACTGGGAGATTTTAATATCATATCTTCCGTAAAGCCATCGGGCAGCATCCTGAACTGTCCCAGCAGGTAAATAAATTGCTCCAGCTGTTCTTTTGTCGGCAATTGTCCGAAGAGAAGCAAATAGCACACTTCTTCAAAACCAAAGCGGTTCTCGCTCTGAAAATTTCTCACAATCCGTTTTACATCAATGCCCCGGTAAGAAAGTGTACCCTGGTCTGGAACCTTCTCCCCTCCGTCCATAATATAGCCATGGACATCTCCGATTTTGGTAAGACCCACTAAAACACCGGTTCCGTTACTATTTCTCAAACCTCTTTTTACTTCATATTTGGTATAGAGCTCAGGGTCGATTCGATTGTTTTCCTTAACCAAAACAGAAAGTTCCTTAATGATTTTGTTCATATCTTTATCAGACATTTATACCCCTCCCCAAATTTATTCAATAATAAGCACCTATGATTTCCGCTCTAATGCATAGCTTGAACACTTCCCGACAGGGTCCCCTGTTTTAAGCTATAACAGCATTATTTTATTACAAATTTCACATCTATGCAAGAACTTTTTTGTAAACTTGCAGAGCCCTTCCCTTATTATCATTAAATATGATGAAGGAATGATCTATATGTCATTTTATTATACCCTATTTCATTGCTCTTGTCACTTAACTACTTTTCTGTTACAATGCTTTATGAAACAACTAAAAGGTTCTTATGATTCCTTCGATAGTATATTTTTACAATGTATAAATTAAAGGTGATATAAATGATAATTATAAGCTGCAACAACATTTCCCTCTCTTTTGGAGATAAACGCATTATAGAGAATGCCCTATTCAGTGTCGATGAAACCGATAAGATCGGACTGGTAGGGGTTAACGGTGCCGGAAAATCTACGTTATTCAAGATCATCGGCGGCGTAATGCCCCCGGACAGTGGGGATATTTTTATTGCAAAAGACAAAAAAATAGGGTATTTGGAACAGCATTCGGGACTGGATTCCTCGAAAAGCATCTGGGATGAAATGCTTTCGGCCTTCTCCGATCTTATTGAACTGGAACAGCGGATTAACGCGATACAACAAAAAATGAGTATGGAAGAAGACAAACAAACCCTTGCTGCTCTTATGGCGCAATACGATATGTTCATGCATGCATTTAATCGTGCAGGCGGATATGCATACAATAGCCGTATTAAAGGCATATTACGGGGCTTGGGGTTTGAAGATCACCAGTTCCAGCTTCCCATAGCGACTTTAAGCGGCGGGCAAAAAACTAAAATCGCCCTGGCAAAACTACTGGTGGAAGAACCGGATATTTTATTGCTGGATGAGCCTACCAACCACTTGGATATTAAAGCACTGGAATGGTTGGAAGAATTTTTGAAGGGCTACGACAAGTGTGTATTTGTCATCTCCCATGACAGGTATTTCCTTGATGCGGTGACTACTAAAACAATTGAAATTGAAAACTGTGACTGTACCTTGTACAACGGCAATTATTCAACGTATATGGAAAAAAAGCGGACCAATCGGGAAATCCAGCAAAGGCACTATGAAAACCAGCAAAAAGACATTGCACGGATGGAGGCCACGATCACAAAGTTCAAGCAATGGAATCGGGAAAAAAGCATCAAGCGGGCCGAAAGCAAACAAAAGGCATTGGATAAGATCGAGCGGTTGGAGGCGCCTAAGGCTTCTCCTGCCAAAGTAAGCATAGCTTTTAAAACCGATACGACCAGTGGCAAGGACGTATTGTCGGTTAAAAATATGACAAAACGTTACCCCGGCAAGTGCCTTTTCGAGGATATCAGTTTTAACATTCAAAGGGGGGAAAAGATTTTTTTACTGGGGCCCAACGGCTGCGGCAAGTCTACTCTCCTTAAAATACTGACCGACAAATTAGATAAGAATTGCGGGCATTTTGAATACGGTCACAAGGTTCAAATGGGATACTATGATCAGGAACAGGAGGACCTGAATATCTGCAACAACGTTATTGACGAAGTATGGAATGCCCATGAAAAACTTACCCAAACCGAAGTTAGAAACGCTTTGGCGGCTTATTTGTTCAAAGGTGACGATGTTTTTAAGCCTATATCCGTATTGAGCGGCGGTGAAAAAAGCAGAGTAGCACTGCTTAAACTCCTCCTGTCCGGTGCAAACCTTTTAATCCTGGACGAGCCTACCAATCACCTGGACATTAACGCTCGAGAAGCACTGGAGCAGTCTTTGCAAGACTACGACGGCACAGTATTTGCCGTATCCCATGACAGGTATTTCATCAATAAGCTTTCCACAAGGGTATTGGAAATCAATAACGGTTCTCTGATAGATTATCCGGGCAGCTATTCCGCTTATGTGCAGCATAAAAAACAAGGGAAAAAGAAGGACGATATTCCCCAAAGTCAGAATAAAGGGCCTTCGTCAAAGCTGGCATATGAGAAAGAAAAGCAGGCAAAAGCTGCGCAGCGAAAGATGGAACGTCAGTTCAAAGAAACGGAACAGGAAATCATGGAAATCGAAACGAGGCTGGAAGAGATTGAAAGGGAAATGACCTCGGAGCATATTGGCAGCGATCATCAAAAGCTCTCCGATCTGTACGATGAGCAAAGTACTTTGCAGAAAAGGCTTGAAAAGCTGTATGATTTATGGGAGGAATTGTCCTCCGACTGAACCGGAGGTCGGAGATTGGAAAATGACTAAACAGGGGCGGAGAGTAAAACAGCAACCAGATATCGTGCGAGGTAGCAGGCATTCTCACCCCTCATCTCTCAGCCCTCAACTATTTGTAGCCTTGGAATACCCGTTGCTGGAGTACGATTATATTTCAAAAAATTACAGTCCGTTATCTATAATAAAAAAGCTTAAATAAAAATACTGAAAAAAAAACAAATTTTTTTCAGTATTTTTAAATGCAAGTTTATTGCAATAAGCATTTAGTAAGGTTTAATGGTCTTTATCTAGTACCCGTTCCCTTTGCACCATTTTATCTAAAATCATAGCTGCTTTATCAACCATTAAACTACACCGCATATCATCATTTCTATATTTTTGTTTTAACACTTTACAATCCATTGTACCAAGTTCTTCCACAAATGCGTTGAAAAATTCCACGTCCAGCCGCTTGATCCTATCGCTTTCATGGGCCCTCTCCTTGGTAAACATAATCCCCAACACTGCAAGGGCACCTGTTATTGCGCCACAAACACTTTCGATTCCCATTCCCCCGCCAAAAGCGGACATTGTTTTGAACGTCTGCTTGTTCAGGTTCAAATCATACTCTTCATTGGCAGCATACATAATGGCTTCGGCACAATTCAAATCATACTTTTTGTCGTAGTACTTTTTTATTTGATCCGACAGCATGTTGTCTCCCCCATATCTTATCAATGCTTTTACTTTAATTATACACTGCCCGGTCAAAAAAGCAAATCGGTTTAATATCCTGTTTGGCCTTCGACGGCAGCTTTGGCATGGCTCATATACATCTCTTGTATCCCTTCATTCTCACCCAGACCATGCATATAGACGTCAACGGCAAATCCTTGCTTTTCCAGAACAACCTTCCAGGAATCCTCCTCGTCTCCGGCCATATCGTTTTGCGCATGGTCGCCGGCAACAAGCATAAGGGGCATTAAAGTCACTTTTTCGATTCTATGCTTCTTTAACTTTTTAATAACACTGTCCAGTTCAGGATAGCCTTCTACGGTTCCCACAAAAGTATTTTTCATGCCTATATCTTCAAATACATAATCTAAACACGCATAGGCTGCGTTGGCAAAATGGTATGTCCCATGCCCCATCCATACGACCGCTTCATTGTCTGCAAGGGAGGGCATCTGATTTTTCAAAGCCTCTGCGGCATTGAGGTAATCGTCAACACCGGTTAGCAAAGGCTTACCGATGACTAATCTATCGAAACTGCCTTCAAACTTTGCAACTTCTGCTTCTAAGTCATGATATTCCGCGCCGTTTAAAATATGCAGCGATTGAACAATAACTTCCGAAAATCCTTCCTCTCTTAATTTTACCAACGCTTGTTCCGGCGTATCTACAACCATATTGTCTCTCTCTTTCAGCTTCTTGATAATCATATTTGATGTAAATGCTCTTCTTACTTCATATGCGGAAAACGCTTTGTCTATCTTACGTTCACAAGCTTCAATCGTTGCTTTCCGCGTATCTTCATAGCTCGTCCCAAAACTAACGACGAGCATCGCCTTTTGATTCCCATTTCTTTTGACTTCTTTTTTATCGGTCGATGCTATCCTTCTCATAGTTATTCCTCCTAGTTTTATGAAATTCTATATTCACGATACGCTGTTTTTATCGGTATGAAACCCGGGTTAAATATTAGTATTCATCTAAAAAGCAATGCCTGTACACTGTTCTTCATCTGTAAAAACGCAGCATCTCCAATCAATGACGCCGGACGGGGACGTTCAAAGGGGATGTTGATCCGGCGTAGAACCCTCCCCGGCCTTTCACTCATCACCACTATTTTATCAGCCAGAAATAATGCTTCTTCCACCTCATGGGTCACAAATAAAATCGTTGGCTTAAATGCTTGCCACATTTCAAGTAAGAGGCGGTGCATTGCCAGTCGGGATTGGGAATCAAGTGCGGCAAAAGGCTCATCCATTAATAAAATCCGAGGCCGCATAATAAGCGCTCTTGCCAATGCTGCCCGCTGCTGCATGCCGCCTGAAAGCTGTTCGGGATAATAGCCGTCAAATCCGTTTAACCCCACCAGCTTGATATATTGTGTAACCTGTTTTTGTATCTCCTGTTCATTCTGTTTTTTTCTTTGAAGACCATAAGAGATATTTTGCCTAACGGTGAGCCAGGGAAATAACGCGCAGGATTGAAAAACCATTGCTCTTTCAGATGACGGGCCTGTTATGGATTGATCTTCATACCGCACCACACCTTGATCGGCTTGTTCAAATCCCCCGATAATATTTAACAGCGTGGACTTGCCGCAACCGCTCGGGCCGACGATGCTGATAATTTCTCCATCCTCCGCATCAAAGGCTATTGAATCCAAAACACAGATTTTTTCAGTCTTATCGGGCTTGTCAAAATATTTGCCGACACCATCAACTGCAAGTATTTTTTTCTGTTTGTCATTCATCCCAATATTCCCTTCCTATTTGCAACGCCTTTTGATCGGTTACGGCCTAAAGAGTATCCAAAACAACGATGATTCTGCGTTTTTTGTGTAAATATAAATCCGATTTTAAAGTTGGGTATCTATAAACCATTGCGCTCTTTTAATTGGGCGCAAATCGTCTCATGGGAAACGACCTAAATACATACACTAAAATAAGGTCACTGATCCTTCCCCAAAAAGCAATACATATCATGCAAACAATCAACATATCCAGATGTCCCAACATACGCGCGTCCATCATAACGGCACCCAGCCCCTGGGACACTCCCGTAAGTTCTCCCAACACGAGATAAGCCCACGAAAGACCTAGACCGGTCCTTATGCCGGCAAAAACGGAGGGCATGGAAGCCGGTATAATCACCGTGGTAATAAGGCCCCACCGGTTTGCACCCAGCATTCTTCCCGCTCTTATCAAGAGCGGCGAAACCGCTCCCACTCCCTGTACGGTATTTATATAGATTGGAAAAAATGCAGCCAATGCAATCAAAAATACGGTTGTCTTTCCTCCCACCCCAAACCAAACCAGCGCAACGGGAAGCCAACCAATGCCGGGAACGGTTCTGACCAAATGGATTGAAGGCTCTACCACTCTTTTAAACAAAGGGATATGTCCGGATAAGAAGCCCAAAGGCAGACCAACGGACAGCGCCAATAAAAATCCCCCCGTGACGCGGCAGATGCTTGCAAGGGAATGGGACAAAAAATCGCCTGCATAGGGCGTAATTTGCAAATAACCGGTTAAAAAATCAACAGTCACTCGCGTCAGCCGCCCCGGTGAAGGGAGAAAATACTCCGGCGTACTGCCTATAGATGTAAGAACATACCATAGGATCAGAATAAATACCGGCAGCAGCAGTCCTACACCATCTATTTTCATATGAAACTTTTTCTTCATTGTGGGTAAGCTCATTTCTCCAACTCTTTTCTTGCTTGCTCAACAAAGCTTAAATCAAACAGGGCCTCCATATCCGGCACCTGTGAAATAATACCCAATTGCTTCATGCGTTCTGCCAGATTCTTCGCTTGCACCATATATTGATCATCTATATCCCATGCCAGCTCCATATTGTTGACTGCAATTTCCAGTATTTCGGGCTCTGTCCCAAAAGCGGCCGCCTGTTCCAGCCACAGGTTTTGATTGGACTTTAAATATTCCGTAGCTCTCACATGGGCCGTGACCAATTGCTGAATTTTTTCCCTGTTCTGTCTGATTTCTTCCCGTGTCGTCAGCATACCGGCGTTAATATAACCGATATGCTCTTTATAATAAGGATATGCCAGTATACGGCCATAGCCTTTCGATACGGCTAAAGACGGATACGGCTCGCCACTGCAAAAAGCATCCACAGCGCCTTGGGCGAGGGCTTGTTCCATATCAAAAAAATCAATCCTCTTTAACTGCACATCTTTGTAAGGATTCAATCCGGCACGCTCTAAGGTCTCCAATAAAAGGATATGATGCATCGTACCGGGTACATATGCAATGGTCTTGCCTTTTAGGTCGACAGGGGTTTTAATATCGGCATCTTTCGCTACGACAAGGGCGGAAGATTTGTTACAAAGGCTGCTGACAATTACCACCGGTTCTCCTCTGGACGCAGCGCTAATCGCCAGTCCCAGCGTTGTACCGCATAAATCCAGATTTCCCGCCAGCAAAGCAGCTTTTTGGTCGCCGGGGTTTGTAAAGGGCAGCACTTCTATTGAACGGTTTTCATCCATAAACTGCCGATATAAGAAAGGCTGAATCGTTTGTGCCGTTTTCCACGTCCCTACCCTTGCGCCGGCGTCGGATATCTTGGCGGAAGGTTGACAACCTGTAAAAATGAATAAGATTAAAACCAATACCGCTGCCCGTATTTTTGGATACATTGTCATCCCCTCCATACGATTATATTTCTATCTCTAGTGTAGCTGTTATCTATAGAATCGTAAACGTTCAACACGGCTGATTCGAGCTCAGCTGTGAATCTATCGCCTAAACATCGTATCCTGCTTTATGAAACCACGCTTTGGCGGCTTGTATATCAAAGTCATTCCACTCTTCGGATAAAGGGTCCGTATCTCTGGGAATGGCTCCTGTCTCTACTACCAGAACATTGGCCCCCCACTCCACCGCCAATTGAGACGGAGGGTGAACACAAATGTCCGGGGCATTGTATCCTGCTGCCAGCCGCGTTACGGCCGTCAATTGCGCCAAGCGCCGTTCGGATATGGCACCATGCCGATAAAGGGGTGTCCCGGGAACGGGCACTCTTGCCATCGCGCCGGAGAGCTTTGCCTCGTAACGCATAGCTGTAAGAAAGACATCCGCCAGCTCCTCATTCGAATGCTCGACACCGGCCGGCTCAACCAAAAAGGCTAAATCCAAATCGGACCGCATCACCGTCTCCAATGTCGCACACCTTTCTTCCTCCGTAAAGGGCGTATTAATGCCTTCCCGGAGCCTAAGCGAATGATAGATGATTTGAAATCCTGCCTTCAAAAGCAGTTTTGCTTTTTTCTCGTCAAACTCGCCCGTATTGGCTACAAGCTGATAATCTCCTGGGACAAGGCTGCGCACTTTCCGGGCCAACGCACACAGTTTTTCAGTTTCGTAAAACTCTGTTGTGCGCAGCGTAATCCACTTTGCGCCACCGGAGGCGAGTTTCTTCGCAAACGCCGCAATTTTATCCGTATCCCATTCATGTCTCGATTTAAGCACCGCCCATTTTTCTCCGAAAGAACAGAAACCACAGTTCATCGTACACGGTTGATAGTCCACCCCAATGGAGGCCCATATCTTGCCTGTATTGCCGCAAACTTTGGCGGCAACATCTCTGGCACATTCTCCCAGCTTTTCTGCTGCTTTGGATGCAGGATCAATGGCGAGCAGGGAAAGAATGGTCTGTCTGTCCGGAATCTCTCCGTTCAGTGCCCTTTCTTTTGCTTTGTTGATCAAAATATCCGTATTCATCCCTTGTGGCTCCTTTCACTTTTACATGCGTTTTGAGCTTCCTCCAATATGCTTTGAATATTGTCTCGATATCGTTCAAGGGTTTCGGTCCAATGCATTAAACAGCGGGCTCCTGTCTTCGTCAGTCTATAGACCTTTTTTGCAGGACCTATATCGGATATATCCCAATCTGAGCTGATTAAGCAGCGCTTTTCCATTGTTCTCAAGGTACGGTATACACCTGTGCTGTCGGGCCTGCGACCTTGAAATATGGGTTTTTCGGCAATAGCATTTACAATTTTATACCCATGAAGCGCACTATGGGAAAGAACAGTTAGAATCATCGGCTGAATCAATTTATCCAAATGATTGCCTCTGCAAGAACATTGGCTCAAATCTTCTATAGGACGTTGTCTGTTAGCAGACATATTCCAACACCTCCACATTCATTGTACTACTTCCCCTATAGGCAATCAAGCGGTAACGCCGAAGTGCAAAAGAAAGTACTAAAAACCATATATTATTACAACTATATCCTTAGATGCTTTTTTCTCTGCCCCCTTTTATTTTTATACGCAATGCTCCCTGCCCACATTTTCCGTGGCTTCAAACTTATCTGCTAATGAGCTGCTTACAGGAATAAAATACGGGCAGTGATGCTCATGGTCATTAAATATCTTAACCTTTATATGAAAAACGTCCTCTAACACTGTTTTTGTAATCACCTCTCGCGGTGTCCCTTTCCGATAAACCTTTCCATCTTTTAGGGCAATAAGATGATTCGAATACCTGGCAGCCTGATTTAGATCATGAAGAACCATCACAATGGTAAGGTTAAGCTCCATATTTAATTTCTTAATCAACTCCAGTACTTCAAATTGATAGCAGATATCCAGAAACGTAGTAGGCTCATCCAGCAAAAGAAATTCCGGCTGCTGTGCCAACGCCATCGCTATCCAGGCCCTTTGCCGCTCCCCGCCGGAAAGAGTGGAAACCACACGGTGCTGTAACGCTCCCATTTTGGTAACTTCAATCGCCCAGTCTACCACTGCAAAATCATTTTTTTGTAAACGGCCGGTCCATCCCAGGTGCGGAAACCTTCCGTAGCTTATTAGATCTCTTACGGTGAAATCGTCAGGCACGCGAGGCGACTGTGGAAGAACTGCCAGCTTTTTGGCAAGTTCTCTTGTATCCGTCTTATGAATTGATTTTCCATCCAGATATACTATACCATTCTGGGGTATAAGGTTCCTGCACAAGGCCTTTAAAATTGTGGATTTTCCCGAACCGTTTGCACCGATAATCGTGACCATATCACCTTTTTCCACATGAAAGTCAATCTCTTCCACTACCGGCTTTCCCCCATAATCTAATGTCACCTTACTGACTTTTAACGCCATGCTGCAGACCTCCCCTTAATAAATATAAAAAGAACGGTGCACCCAGCATTGCCATGATGATGCCTACCGGAATTTCCACAGGGTCCATAAGCATCCTTGCAATGATATCGCAAATCATTAATAAAGCAGCTCCCATTAATGCGCTTGCCGGAAAAAGATACCTGTAATCGGAACCGATAAGCATTCGGGTAATGTGCGGTACAATCAAGCCTACAAATCCTAAAAGCCCTGCCACACTGACAGCACTGGCCGCCAGCAGTGAAGAAATAGCAATAAAAATCATTCTGGTTCGTTCCACACGCAGCCCTAAACTGACCGCTATCTCGTCTCCTAGCATTAATATATTCAATCTTTTGGCAAAAAGATTGACAAGTATAAATCCGACCACTGCATATGGCCATAGTATATCGACATGCTTCCATGTCCTTGCAATTAATCCGCCAACCATAAAGCCAATCACACCCTGCACCTTTTCAGGATAAAAAATCATCAACGTACTAATCCACGCACCTAAAAAGGACGAAACAGCTACACCGGCCAAAATCATGCGCATAGGTTTTATCCCGTCTTTCCACGCAAGAAAGTAAATTAACACTGTAGCTGCTAACGCACCTAAAAAAGCAAAAGGGGTAATCAAATAATACAAATCCGATAATACAATCATGATGGTAATCGCAGCTACACCGGCGCCGGAAGAAACACCGATGATACTGGGATCTGCAAGGGGATTGCGCATAATCCCCTGCAAGATTGCCCCGGATAGTGCCAGGCACATGCCGACCAAAGCGGCTACAATGGTTCTGGGCAGCCTCACATTCCATATGATTTGATGATTCACACCCTCATTTTCGATAAAAATTGCGCTAATCACCTCGCCAATTGAAATTTTTAGTGAACCTACTCTGACACTAACCAAGAAGCCTGCAACACACAATACCAGAAGCGCCGCCATCACCATTATGCGGTACAGCATTCTGTCATAGATGGTCTTCTGTGCCTCCATCACCGTATCGTCATTTTTTTTATCTGCCATATGAAACATCATGGTTTAAATACCTCAGGATAAAGAAGTTTTGCAAGATATTCAAACGCTTCGGGATATTTCGTATTGGGCTTATACAGGAAAAATTCCGAAGGCAGGTAATGCACCCTTTCCTCTTTTACTGCCCTTAACCCTGCCCACGCCTGATTGGATTCAATATCCTCTTTCATCCTTTTCTTAATATTTTCCATACTGCCCATGGTTGCAATGAGAATAATATCAGGGTCTTTTTCTATAATTTTCTCCATACTGAATTGAATTCTGGTTTTTCCCTGCGTAGGAAAATCTGCTACGATGTTCTTTCCTCCCAGCAGTTCAACCATTTTTCCGACGTGTGCTTCCGGCGTTTCACAGGAAACACTTCTGGAAGAAGCGAATAAAACCAATACTTTCGGATGGTTATTCTGAGGGCACTTATTCAAAATTCTGCTTACATTCTCTTTTATATGGGGAACAATATTTTCAATGACATTTTTATCATTATTAATACTGGCAAACAAATCCAGGATATTTTCAAAATCACTATAGTTTTCATAGCCAAGCAATATAGTCGGAATATTGCTTTGATCAAGCACTTCTTTTAATGCCATATGTTTGTCCATTCCGGCCCTGAGCACTACAAGGTCCGGTTGAAGGGATAAGACTTTTTCGGTATTAGGCGCTGTCACATGACCGATGATTTCGATATCCTTTGCTCCTTCCGGTACATTAATCAATTTCTTGCTCTCGGGCCTTCCCACAGCTTTCCCACCGCTCATATACCAGAGGTCCAGCATAGAAGTATGCGCTACAATCGCTCTTTGAGGCTTCTTGGGAATCGTAACCTCTTCTCCGGATGAATCTATACAGATTACTGCATCATCTGTTTCCGTTTGAATAAGCGGATTTTTTTCTTCGTTCTCTTGTGTTTTGCTTTCTTGTTCTTTTGGCTGCTTTTCCTCCTTATCTTGCAACGGCTGTTGATTGTCTGTCTGTTTCACTTCTCTGCTTTGGCACGCGGCAAAAACGGATATTACCATTAAGCACACCATTAATACCGTCAATACTTTTAAACCTCTCTTCACCATAGAACCCTCCTAAAAATTTTAATGTATAAACAAAACTCTCATTTTTTAGACGGAAAGAGGATTGAAAGTGATAAAAAGAAAACCCATCACATGGATCGGGCATTGTATATTCAATAGCCAATCCTTCCCTCCGAAGAAATGAAAAAAACTGCTCAACAGGCAGGTCTCCTGGCTTGTGGTTCATCTGCAACCGATCACCTTCCCGGTTTCCCAGTGGCATCATATTTATCGGCACATTCCCACTCACAGTAGCGGGGGCTGCAGCGGATTTTCACCGCTTTCCCTTTTCACCCGTCTTCATCGCGGGCACCTGATGAGGATATTTAGTTATTAAGCAAATTATATCATGTTCTATTGAACACGAAGAAAAATTGACACTATATTATTTGAATTTTTCGTGTTCAATGTATGTTAATCCAAAATCATCTATTTTCTCGACCAACGCATCTAAATCACCGATCCCTTCTTCATCTTCCCGCCCCACCACTAACGGCGTAATCCCCAGTTCTTTGCAGGCCTCCAGTTTTTCCGGCGTCCCGCCTTTTTCACCGCTATCTTTCATCACCACATATTGGGCATCACACTCCTTGAACATAGCCATATTGAGGCTTTTCGATACCGGACCCAAAACGGCTACAATATCCTCCATCTTTACTTGGTGTTTAACACATTCCTCTATACTGAAAAGCGTCGGCAGCACCCTATAGACAAACCGATTATCCCCTCTTACCTTTTCAAAATCTTTAATCCCTTTGATGCCTGTTGTAAAAAAAACACACCCCTTCACGGTTTGAAGAAAATGCAGAAGCACCTCCCATGATTTGAAATAAGCTGTGTCTTCCGCAACCGCCCGTTCCCGTACATACCTGATATAGGGTACATTACACACGGCGGAAGCCTTCTTGGCATTCTGTGTCACCTCCACAGCGTAGGGATGGGACATGTCAACCACAAGACCGATGCCATTGTTTCGTATAAAATCTCCCATTGCCTCAGTCGTAAGCCTTACAACCAACACATGTTCATCACCTAACGCCTCTTTTCCCGAATAGGTGGCAACCGAAACGATATACGCTTTTTTCCCTCTTATTCTATGAACAAGCTCTACCGCTTCACTGGTTCCCCCTATAATCCATATCAATACCCACACCTCCCCGTCAAGTATGTACGCTGAGCGTTGAGCGCACAAAACCCCAATCACTAAACCCTCAGCCTTCAACCCCCAACTATATTGCAGCTCCGCTGCATAACTATCAACTATCCACTGTCAACTGCCAACCGTCCACTGTCCACTGTCCACTGTCAACTGTCAACTAACTTATATCCTCTCGGTGTAATCATCATCCCATCCTTCACAAAGGTTTGACTATTACCGATAATCACAACTGTCATCATATCAATGAGACCATAATCAATATGCTCAAGGGTTGTAATGATCTTTCGGTTACCTTGTCTTCCTGCATTTTTGACGAGGGCAACCGGTGTATTGGGCCTCTGGTGCTTTGAAATAACGGCAACGGCCTTTTCGATATGGGTTATCCTGCCCTTGCTCTTAGGATTATATAAGGCTATGACAAAGTCGCCCATTGCTGCACACGCCAATCTTTTTTCAATCACCGCCCAAGGAGTTAAAAGATCACTGAGACTGACGGTACAAAAATCGTGCATAATCGGAGCGCCCATTTCGGAAGCAGCGCAAAAGGCCGCGGATACGCCAGGGACAACTTCAACCTCTATATCTTCCGCCATTTCCAGTATGGGGCCTGCCATCCCATATAACCCGGGATCTCCGCTGCTGACAATGCAGGTGTCAAACCCCTGCCTTACCTTGTCGATCGCCCTTTTGCACCTCTCTATTTCGCCTTTCATGCCTGTTTTAATGATTTCCTTGTTTTCCACAAGTTCGCCCAAAAGTGCAATATAAAAAGTATAGCCTGCAATCACAGGACATTTTGCAATCGTTTCAACAGCCTTTAAGGTCATATGTTCTCTGCCCCCGGGCCCAATGCCTACTACATAAAGTTTAGCCACAAAATTCCTCCTTTGAAACGGCTATGGTAACACCATTCACTGCTGTCTTCTCGACAATTATTTCCCCCCCTAAAAGGTGCGCACAGGGCTCTGCAACCGATGTTACCCCCACATTATCCAGGACAAAATTGCTGCCTTCAAATTGATGCTGTACCTTTCGGATGGCTGACGTGTCGAATATTTTCAGTTTACAGTTCAGTGTTGTGCAAGCTTCCAGAATGCCTTTTTCATCTTTTTTAACATCGATCGTACCCATCTCTTTAATGGCTCGTATACTTAAATTGTTCTTGTTAAAAACCCTTCGGATCGCTTCCAGCACTTCCTGTTTGCTTTTGCCCTTTCTGCACCCTATGCCCACATTAAATTGTCTGGGTCTCAGCAGGCAAGTAGGGAGTTGGTGGGGAGTTGGGCGTGGGGGGTGGGGAGGAGGCGCGTTAGGAAGTGGGGGCGTGGTATAGGGGGTGATATGTATGATGCCTTCGGCATCTTTTTCAACAAGGTTGTGATAACGGATATGGTACGGGGTTGGAGGGATCAGTCGGATTCTTTTGCCCGCTATCATCATGGCTGTCAGGACTTTTGCATCCTCCATGCTTTCGATCGCGAGGTGATGTCTTTGGGCAAACAGGTCCACCGCTTCAATACCACGTCCGTCGGAGGCGGTCGTAATAATGGGCTGTGCTGCTATTATCTCCGCAATATCCGCTGCAAGCCGGTTTGCTCCGCCTATATGCCCCGAAAGAAGGCTAATGGCATACCGTCCCATGTCATCAACGACCACTACCGCCGGGTCACTCGTCTTGTCTTTCAGGTACGGCGCCATCACTCTTACGGCAATCCCGGCGGCACAAATAAAAATAATGCCCTCATACGCCTCAAAGACTTGTCCGAAAAACTTATGCCCCCTCTTCTTCAAATCATCCCGTTTGATGATATCCACCTCATAACAGCCGGCGTCTTGTATCTTTGCCGCCAGTGCCTCCCCGGCCTCCGTATAGGTTAAACACGCAATCCTCATCACACCCACCCCTTTTAGCTTCCAACCAACTCCCAACGCTCCATACGACAGGGCCGGCTAAAATCCTTCTCCCACCGCAGTACGTCAGGAAATACTCTCCATCTTCACTCAAACCGTTCACAACAGCAGAACCGTCCTCATTACTTCACTCCTACTGATCGTCCCCTACTCTTTCACATCCCCCTATATAAACCAAAATACTTATAATAACTTATAAACCGTCTATCCATTCCCCCTGTACGCTGTACTCTGTAAGCTGTCCACTATCAAAACCTCCTCACTTCTCCAGCCCTAAATCCATGGGAAAACTGAGGATGATACAGCAGTGAACGCTGATAATCGCCTTCAATAAAGCCACCGACCAGTATTTGTGAAAACTTTCGAATACCTTCTTTTTTTACTTTCCCCGCTATATCCTTTAAGGTTCCTTTCAGTATCTTTTGATCGGGCCATGTTGCTTTGTATACCACTGCCACCGGTACGTCTTCCCTGCCATATCCTCTTTTCAGCTTTTCTACCACCTTCTCTATATCCTGCACCGATAAAAAAATCGCCATGGAACATTTATGTGAAGCCAGAAGCTCAATATCCTCATCCTTTGGCACCGGCGTCCTGCCCTCATTTCGGGTGATAATCACCGTCTGACTCACACCGGGCAATGTGAATTCTCTCTTGATTGCGGCGCAGCTCGCAGTAAAAGAACTGACCCCCGGTATGATCTCATAGG
>JAKSBV010000449.1 GCA_022360955.1 Bacillota bacterium | reverse complement strand
GCGCTTCCAGTCGCCACTTCTTAAATCGTTCTATCTCGAAGACTCAGAGAACAAAAAGATGAGCCGGGGCTTCAGGAATGATCTCCTGAAATCTCTCAAGGGCAACCAGGCTTCAGATGTGGTCGAAAATTTCTTGAACGAAGGATTTCGATGCGACAGGTCAAAGAACGTCTCATCAAGTTTTGTCTGTGTGTATCACGTCCCGGGTTTTTGTTTTTCGACCTGGTACGCATTCATCGATGCTGATGAACGCAGTGTTGTCACGGATGTGCGTGGCAGGGAGGACACCCTTTGCTAGCTGTACAACGATCGGCGCGGGTCGGGATAGCTGAATGACCTGGCTCCTGCATCTCTTCACGACATTCGACGGCCGCATTTCGCGCAAGGAGTGGTGGATCGGCATCCTGATCCTCACCGTTGTTTCGATGGCGGGACAATGGATCATGGATCCAAGTTCGTTCGAACCGAGCGACGATCCTGCAGCTCGTCCATCCGGGACTGAGACCTTGTGGGGCATCATCGTCTTTGTCCCCATGTTCGCAATCACTCTCAAACGCCTGAATGTCCGCGATCAGCCTCGATTCCTTGGTTACCTTTATGCTGTCGTTTATGTCACGTGCCTGCTCCTGTTTCGGTTTAGCCCGGCGGATCTGGAGCATTTCGGGACACGAGACTGGATACTGGCTTATCCCCTCTTGTTGTTTTCGCTCTGGCTCCTCATCGACAACGGCTTCCTCAAGGGCACGGAGGGGCCGAACCGGTATGGGCCTGACCCGCTCGATCCGGGTGCCCGCCCACAATCAGGAGGGTCAGTGCCTCAGCTCGCGCGTACGCCCTACACGGGCGGTGCCTTCGCGCGTGATGCAATCGTCGGCGCTTTCGTTCTCGTCGCTGTTGCCTATTTCTTCCTGCCGAAGATCACCATGGAGAACGCGGTCGATTTCATGATCCGCCTGTCGCTCGGAGAAGACTATGAGAAATACGAGCGGAGCAAACTGGTCGACCGACATCTGGCGCGGTTC
>JAKSBV010000507.1 GCA_022360955.1 Bacillota bacterium | reverse complement strand
TAGAAATATAATCGTACGCCAGCAACTAGTATGTCAAGGCTAAAAAGCAGTTGAAGGCTGAGGATACCTCACCGCACACGACATTTTGTGCTGATTACTCTGCGTTTCTGTTTGGTTACTCCGACTTCCGCCCTCTGACCTCCGACCTAAGGTACATACGGCTATATTTCTAATTCTAGCGTGCCATATCTATATTGATAGCAGTTTTTTAGCTTTCAAAAACCGAATGATAAATATTGCCGACCAAATCCTATTATATTCACCGAATTGATGCGGCCAGCCTCCGTCCTGTTCTTGACACTGTTTAATAAGCGCAAGCGCATCACTTTGAAATTGATCGGGAATAGGCATATCATCTTCAATCATTCCCATCACTTGTCCCCAAACGAATTGTTCCTCTTTCGGCGCCAATATTTTTAGACCCCATTCCATTATTTTTGCAGACTCAGGCAAATGAGGCATATGGGAAAAAACATTGGTATATGCTACAGCAGACCAAAAATCATTACGCTGTGAAATTTCTTCAAAATGGTTGATCATATAAGCTTGCGCTTTTTCTATCATTTCTTTATCTGCACTTTTTAAACGCAGCAACCATTTCAACACCATACCCGTTTTAAATTCAGGATAAATCCCCGGCCCCATATAAGGCGGATGTGGATATTGCGTCATTTCTTCCACGTCCTCCCATTTCCCGTCCTCTCTTTGGGTATTTTTAAGGTAATCTAATGTCTTCTTGAGCAATTCCGAGTTTTCAAGCTTAAATCTTACAATATGTCCTAGGACAACAGAGGTTGAAAACGGTGTGCTAACAGGTCCTTGATATTCTATTTCCAAACCATTGGCCCATCCCCCATCGTCATTTTGGTATTTTCCTAGCTCTATTGCTATCTTTTCCTTATCCTCTTGCCCCGTTACATAATTGCAGCACGCTTTTTGCAGATCCGTACCATTGTTTAAGATATATTCTTTTGCCTTTTGGTACACTTCTCTCATTGTGATAACCTCCATAAATTCAATATGATCTCAACTTGGGTATATTAAAATAATAAACCCTCCAGCCACTGGAGGGTCAAGTATTAATTTTTATTAATTTTTTCAACAGGCAAAATCAACTCCGTTACATAGTTTTCTTCATAGCTGGTGCTGCCTGCATCAATAATGTATTTCTCTATGGCTGCGCCGTTTACATCATAATCGTTTTGTTGAACCCATTCCATCAATGCTTGATACCCCTTTACCAGATCCGCATATTTACCTCTATGCAGTGTGGTTGCTGCCATAAAACCTCCAAATTCTCTTATCGCAGGACAATCTTTTCTGTTTTCCGCAACTTCAATACATACTTCAATATCTGCGTTTTCATGATCAAATTGCGTACAACGGTCATGAAACACAGCCATAAGGCTCCCCATTCTATGAAGCTTGTATTGATCGATCAAGCTAAATAGTTGACTGTAGCGTTTAATAAATATGCCGGGACGGCATGGACAGCGATAACGGGTATAAAGTACCTGACTTGGCGGAATTGTTTTCAATTCAATTTTGTACTGCGGTTGAGCACTATATTGTATATGATCATAATCCTCCAGGATATCTTTTCCTTGACCGACCGTTGCTATGTATCGCTCCAGCTTTGCCTGTATGCTCTCAAAAGCTTCTATATTCTCTATGATATCCTGCAGCTTCATGCTTAATTTTTCCTGTAATATCGATAAATCCTCTCTCTTTAACAACATTTTAATTTCTTGAAGTGAAAAGCCAAATGATTTTAAATCCTTAATAATATTAATATACAACATATGAATTTTTGAATAGTAACGATAGTTATTCCGACCATCCACTTTTTCCGGTTGTAATAATCCTATTTGATCGTAGTATCTTAATGTTTTGACGGAAATATTACAGATTTCTGCAACCTCCCCAATCAAGTACAATCCTTCTTCTTTTGTATTCAAAAATATCCCCCTTTATCAATCTTCAACAAAAAATTATACTGCTGCCTACGTCAAATATCTTTTCCTTTTCAAATAACGGTCATTTCATATCATCTGTCCATTTTTCATGCCATAACACTATCTGCATTATTCATCTATATCATTCAGTCTCTTTAATAATCTGCTATATTTATCCAGGCATTCTTTATCTTCAACTCTACGGCCCGAATGATAAAACACGATTTCACCATTGCCGTCCTTGCTGCAATGCCTCTCTCCCAATATCCTTTTTAAATGCTTTACGGTCCCCACGCTTCCGTCTATGATTTCAATATTTTCAGAAAGCAGTTGTCTAAATACATCTTTAAAAAATGGAAAATGCGTACATCCTAAGACAATTGTACCGTAAAGACTCATGTCAAGTGCAGCCAATTTATCTTTTAAGCAAGGCAGTAAGACTTGCTCATGAAATTCCAGTTTTTCGGCAAACTCTACTAACTCGGGAAACGGCAAAAAATCAACAATGTGTTCATTGTCTACTTTTGAGACAAGATTCTTGAATTTTTCCTCCTTTAGCGTTAGCTGGGTTGCCAATACCAAAACCCTTTTATGACTGTTTCCATTCCTTTCTACAGCAGGTTTTACGGCCGGCTCCATACCGATAATAGGAAAATCATATTTACGCCTCAAATCTTTAATGGCTACGCTTGTGGCCGTATTACAAGCGATAACCATGGCTTTCACTCCTTGCGATGCCATAAATGCTGCCGCATCAAATATGTATTTTTTTACTTCGTTTTTTTGTTTTGTACCATAGGGAACATTTAAAGTGTCGGCATAATATATATAATTCTCATACGGCAATACTTTTAAGGCCTCATACAACACGGTAAGACCTCCAATACCGGAATCAAAAAATCCAATTGTCATATTAACCACCTTTCCCTGCAGAATTATTATCTCATAATCTGATTAATATGCCAACAACAATTTAGACTTATGGGTGCATAAATTTCTGCAAAAGGAAATTATTACAATAACTGATATTTCATCTAAGAGCCTGTAAATTTGTGTTAAGGTAAGGGGACACACCGTACCAGAGGTCGGAAGTGCGAAATCGGAAATCGCATATCAGGATACAGATGCATTAAATGCTTTCCTCTTTGGTTAGATTCCGCCCTCTGCCCTTCTGATCTCCGACCTCCGGTATAAGGATGTCCAACATCCTTTCGGTATTATTTAAGAAGGTTTGCATAACCTGATAGTGCTCGGTCTCTTTGTATCCGACACTTTTAAAGCCCTCTTCCACTTGCAGTATCACTGCGTCGGGATAGGCCATTATGATAGGTGAATGGGTTGCAATAATAAACTGGGATTCCTTTTCAACCAATTCATGCATTCTGGCAAGCATGGCCATTTGCCTTGAAGGGGACAAAGCCGCTTCCGGTTCGTCTAAGATATATAATCCTTGTCCTCTAAATTTATGTAAAAAAACAGCAAAAAAAGATTCGCCATGGGATTGTTCATGTAAAGAAACCCCTCCGTATGAATCAATAATTTTTGCTTCTTCTGCCGGCTCTTGATCAAGTTCATCTATATTGGACGCTAAATTATAAAAGCTTTCTGCCCTTAAAAAGAATCCATCTTTCGGTCTTTTGACACCTTTAACAATTTTTAAATAATCATGCAATGCCGAATGGGTATTACAGGAAGTAAAATTAAAATTTTTTGTCCCCCCCTCAGGATTAAAGCCATAGGCCACTGCAATGGCTTCTAAAATGGTCGATTTGCCGGTTCCATTCTCACCTACCAAAAAGGTTACATTAGGATGAAATGCCAATGTTTGAAGATTTTGAACCGCAGGTAAACAAAAGGGATACTCGGAAAACGAGTGCATTTTTTCTCTATTAAGGCGGATACTCCGCAAATATTGACTGTCTCTTAACAATTTTTTCATGCCTTCTCCTCATTGTTGTTTAATGGTATATTTGACAATAACGGCTGGTACATCATGATAGCATGGTTCTCGGTAACATATTCATCGTTTAAAAGTTCATCGGAGAGATTGTATACGTTTCTATGCAGCACATTGTGCCGGACATATCCTCCCCAGTATTCATGGGTAATCCAATGACTCTTTTCATACACGTGATATTTAAAACTATTGGAGCATTCCGTTCGCCATTCCCCTGCCAGATGCTCATCCGTCAAATATACATGCAATTGGTAGGATTGATTTGTAGTATTGCATATTTGTAAATCCCTATAATTATATACACATGTAGCCCCGCTTCCAAAGGGTTGGGTTCTGTTCGAATCGGGAAACACATCATAACTATGCCTGTATCTTTCCGTTACATTCAAAGGGGTGTGCAAGGTCATCCAGTAGATGAGATTGGACAATTGGCACAGTCCCCCGCCAATACCCGGATAAAATTTACCGGAAAACAGCACCATCCCATCCACATATCCCTTTCTTCCGGTAGGCTTGCCAATTAATTTCCAATAGGAAAATGTCTCTCCCGGTCTTATAATGACTCCGTTGATTTTATTGACTGCGATTTTTAAATTGGTAACTTTATTTGTTTGCATCCACAGATCCACCTGTTTTAATTTGCGATATAACGGTGTTTTATGAGAAAAGGACACATATGGCAATAACGCTGCGCGCTTAGCGCTCGCATATTTTTTGCCGCCCATATACCATTGTAAATACCTTAAACCGGTATAGCAGATCTTTCCCAATTTTATTCTTAGCTTGGACCTTTTAATAGGCTTTAAAGACTGCATTTACAATCATCCCCCCAATGCTAAAACAGGGGACGGTTCTTTGTTCTATAAACACGTCCCCTCTTAGAGCATTTACTTTACATATATATATGACTCATTTCCCTCTTCAAAAGTTCCGCAAAACAAGGGACAGTTCCTTGTTCTACAAAATTCAATGTAAAACACAGAACCGTCCCCTGTTTTAGTTTACTTTAACTACGCAGTAGTTCTAACTTTTTTTGATTCCTCTTCTAAATATTCTTCAACATATTTTTTAAATTCATCTTTCCATTTAGAATAGTAGTCCTCTACCATATCTTTTAACTGTTTTTTGTCAATTGTGTAATTCGCAGCACTTTCATGATAATATTTTGTAAAAGCTTTATTTACCGGATACTTCTTGACTACTTCTTTCAGTTCTTTGCTGCCTCTTGTTACATCATGTATCCTTCTACCTTCCTCTGTTTTTACTATGTAAACTTCCTCTGTGCAACTATGAGTTACTTTTGGGTACGTTTCTTCTTTTGGGTACGTATGAAATGCAATACCTAACCCTTCTCTATGCCATCCTTTAAACTCACCAATATATGATAGTTTATTATCTAAAAATGTTGCTCCAAGACCGGCTATCTTTCCTTCTCTAAAGCCTCCTGCATATATTAAATCACCGTCTAAGTTATATACCTCTCCATAACCATCTTTAACTTTAGTACCGTCTGCCGAGTCTTTTAAATCACCTATATATTTAAGTTTATCTAGTAAATTGCT
>JAKSBV010000072.1 GCA_022360955.1 Bacillota bacterium | reverse complement strand
TACCGTTGTAAAAATATAGAGAGATAGCGCACTGTAAAGTTAGAAATATAATTGTATTTCTGCAACGGGTATTCCGAATCTAAGAGCTTGGATTAAGGTAAGGGGACACACCCCTCCTTCGTCAGGGAATGTCCCCAAAGAATGCGGCGGGTCGCAGCAAAATTCGCTAACGCTCAAACAGTTGCTGCTTATGCCCTTTGCTGCGCAAACAATCTCTAAGATTCTTCATAATGTTTCCTCCATACAATTATATTTCAAACTTTACATTGCGCTATCTCTCTATATTTTTACAACGGTAAACGTTACTTTTTCTCCATTGATGTTCCACTCTTTGCTGTAGCCTTGGCCATCCCCCTCAACTATTTCTTCGGCCAGTACTTCATTGGCGATTTTATCCCGGTTGTTGTCAATCACCTGTGCAATTTTCTCATTTTCTTTATAATATACGTGAATGTGGTCTTGCACTTGGAAGTCCGCTTCTTTCCTCATGTTCTGAATTTTACTGATCATTTCACGCACAAAACCTTCCTCGATCAGCGCCGGTGTAAGATTGGTATCCAAAACCACGGTAACATCACGGTCGGATTCCGTCACCAACCCTTCTTTTTGAACGGCTTCTGCCAATACATCCGCTTCCGCCAGTTTCACTTGCGTCCCCTCGACAGTCAACGCAACCGATTCCCCGTTTTTAAAGCGGGCCATCGTCTCGTTTCCGTCCAATGCCTTGAGGGCCTGCGCAATCTTAGGCACCAATTTTCCGTACTTAGGTCCCAGGGTACGGAGCTGCGGTTTAAAATGATACGTGGTAAAACGATTCAAGTCATCGGTAAAGATGATTTCTTTAACATTCAACTCATCCGCCACCAGCATTGTAAACATTTCCGGCAGCGCTGTGTTGGCCTTCACATACATTTGCCCGATGGGCTGACGGTTTTTAATATTGGCGGCATTTCTGCAGGCCCTTCCTGCAACCACCATTTTAAGCACTATCTCCATATTGGCTTCCAATTCTTCCCGGATCCAGCTTTCGTTTGCCTGAGGATAATCACACAGGTGCACGCTTTCCACCGCAGAGGGATTAACATTTCTCACAAGATTGGCATATATCTCCTCGGCCATAAAAGGCACAAAGGGCGCAGCAATCTTTGTCACTGTTGTCAGCACCGTATAAAGGGTCATATAGGCGTTGATTTTGTCCTGGGGCATATCTTTTTGCCAAAAACGTTCCCGGCATCTTCTGACATACCAATTGCTCAAATCATCCACAAAATCCTGCATTGCTCTTGCCGGCTCAGTAATTTTATAGTTTTCCAGATTATTGTCCACCATTTTAACCAAAGAGTGTAATTTGGACAGAATCCACAGGTCCATAGGCGGCAGCTTATCATAATCCAAGGTATAATCCATAGGATTAAACCGGTCGATCTTCGCATACAGCACAAAAAATGCATAGGTGTTCCATAAGGTTCCCATAAACTTTCTTTGCCCTTCATTGACCGCCTCTTCATAGAAACGGCTGGGCAGCCATGGCGCACTACTGGTGTAAAAATACCAGCGAAGTGCATCAGCACCTTGCTTCTCCAGCACCTGCCAGGGATCTACTACATTGCCTTTATGCTTGCTCATCTTTTGTCCGTCTTTGTCCTGTACGTGTCCTAAAACAATTACATTCTCATAGGACGGCTCGTCAAACAAAAGGGTAGAAATGGCTAGCAGCGTATAGAACCAGCCCCGTGTCTGATCCACCGCTTCACTAATGAAGTTCGCAGGAAAATTATCCTCAAAAACCTCTTTGTTCTCAAAGGGATAATGCCACTGGGCAAAAGGCATGGAACCGGAATCAAACCAGCAGTCGATTACTTCCGGCACTCTCTTCATCTTGCCTTCTTTACACCCGGGACAATTTAAATACACATTGTCAATATACGGTTTATGGAGTTCAATGTCATCAGGCACATTATCTCCCATTTGCTTGAGTTCCTCAATGCTTCCTATCACATGACGGTGTCCGCACCCGCATTCCCATATAGGCAACGGTGTCCCCCAGTATCTTTCCCGACTCAATCCCCAGTCAATCAGATTTTCCAAGAAATTTCCGAAACGTCCTTCTTTGATGTTGTCCGGCAGCCAGTTGATTTTCCTGTTATTTGCAATGAGCTTATCTTTCACCGTGGTCATTCTGATAAACCAGGTATCCCTTGCATAATAGAGAAGATGTGTGTCACATCGCCAGCAAAACGGGTAAGAATGCTCATAGTCGGCAAGTTTGTATAAAAGGTTTCTGCCATCCAGATTCTCTACAATCTTCGGGTCCGCATCCTTCACAAAAACACCCGCCCACGGGGTTACGGAGTCCACAAATTCCCCTTGTTCATTGACCAATTGGACAAAAGGAAGATCATTATCTCTTCCGACCCTCGCATCGTCTTCACCGAAGGCCGGCGCAGTGTGAACAATCCCCGTACCGTCGGTTAACGTAACATAGTTGTCCGCCGCTACATAATAAGCTTTTTTGTTGACCTTCACAAAGTCAAACAGCGGCTCGTATTCCATCCCCACCAGGTCTTTACCGACACATCTTTCAATGACTTCGAATTCTTCCTGCAGTACGGTTTCCGCCAAAGCTTCTGCCAAAATGTATATTTCATCCCCACATTTTACTTTTACATAACATTCTTCGGGATTAACAACAAGCGCAACATTGGAAGGCAGGGTCCAGGGGGTGGTGGTCCACGCCATCAGGTAAACCTGATTTTCGCCTTTGACCCGAAACTTCACATAAACAGATGCCTCTTTTACATCTTTATATCCTTGGGCAACCTCATGACTGGACAGCGCCGTTCCGCACCGAGGACAATAGGGGATAATCTTGTGTCCTTTATAAAGCAGGTCTTGCTCCCATATTTTCTTTATTGCCCACCAAACCGATTCAATATAGCTGTCGTGGTAGGTCACATAGGGATTCTCCATATCCGCCCAGAACCCTACCCGTTCGCTCATCTTTTTCCATTCATTTTCATATTTCCAGACACTTTTTTTACATTGTTGAATAAAAGGCTCAATACCGTATTTTTCAATCTGGGGTTTACCGTCCAATCCAAGCTGTTTTTCCACTTCCAGCTCAACAGGCAGCCCATGGGTATCCCACCCTGCTTTACGGAGTACTTTGTAACCCTTCATCGTTTTATATCTTGGGATAATATCCTTCATAACACGGGTCAGGATATGTCCGATGTGGGGTTTGCCATTGGCCGTAGGCGGACCGTCGTAAAAGGTGAAGGTCGGCCCCTCTTTTCGTGCATCAATGCTCTTTTGAAAAATTTCATGTTCTTCCCAATACCGAAGCATTTCTTTTTCTCGCTCTACGAAATTTAAATTTGTAGAAACCTTATCATACATGCGAATTACCTCCATTTATTATCCTATAAAATGACCTCAAAAAAACCCTTCGTCCCTTAACAGGACGAAAGGTTCTACTTTCGCGCTACCACCTGATTTGACACTTTAAGTGCCCATCTCTATCAACATACGGATTACACCATATGCTTCCCAATAACGCAGGGATTACGTCAAAACCTACTTTTTACATTTCAGTCTGCTGCTCCGGGATGATTTTCGGCATTCTTTTATTCAGTCAGGCTCCCACCGTCCCCGACTCGCTGAGCATAAAAAAATACTTACTCTTTCCCTTCATCGTATTTGTAATATCCGATTTTTTAACAAATTATACGTCATATAAACTTAAATGTCAAGCCTCTGCAGCGTTATTTTTCTTTTTTTCTTCACTGCTCCTATGCACTTTTTTCTTCAACGGTATCTTGCAATATCTCTAATTGTGCCTGGAACATTGTCTCCAATTTGGCCTTAAAAATAATATAATTCCTTTTCGTCTGCTCATATTGATAGTTTATTTTTGTAACTTCCTGATTTGCATCGGCAATGATTTGCCCGGCTTTTATCTCGGCTTCTTTTAAAATCGTTTCTGCTTTCTCACGAGCGTTCGTCGTAATTTCTTCACCGGTTTTCTGCGCAACAATTAATGTGTTCTGCAACGTTTCTTCAATGGTTTTATAGTGTTGAATACCTTCGGTTAAAGCTGTAATTTTATCCTTGAATTCAATATTTTCTTTGTATATTTTTTCATAATCATGTACTATTTTTGTAAGAAACTCCTCTACTTCCAGTTCGCTGTAACCAAAAGGTCTTTTCTTAAATTTTTTACTTTCAATATCTAAAGGTGTTAACATAAACGTCACGCCCCCCTGTGTTAGAGTTGACAGCTGGCAATTGACAGTTAAAAAAATGATCAACAATCGTGCACAGTAAACTGTTAACTCATTCGTCTAAATATATTTCTTAATACAAATACTGATTCGCCCTTTACGAGTGTTTCCGCCAATATGATCTAAAATGATTCTTCCCTTGCCTCGTATTGAAAGAACGTCCCCTTCTTTCAATAATTGTGAGGCCGATTTGGAAGGTTCCCAATTCACATTTACCTTTTCCGCTTTTATATATGCTGCGGTTTTATTTCTTGCCTCCCCCAGCGCCGCACTTAATATGGCATCTAACCGCAAGGATGCAACAGTCGTATTGATGGCCTTGAACTTTTTCTCCGGAATCCTTATCTCTTCGAACCGCTTTTCTGTTACACAAACATTTTTATTGGCAATTCTGGCGAGGTTCATGCCTATAAAATCTTTAATATCGGCTATGCAAAAAACATAGCACAAATCCTTATTGATTAAAATATCTCCAATTTTCTCCCTTTTTATACCCAATCCCAAAATAGAACCTAAAAAATCTCGATGGTTCAGCTCATCCATATCACTGCCTGTTATTTCTAGGGCCGCAATCGGATAGTCAATATCATCCCACTGCCTATAGTCGGGAAAAAAAGAAACCATATTCCGCTCGGCGGCTTCATATCCTCCCCAGCAATGCATATTCACTTGTTGACATTTCTTCCATTGACGTTCCAACAACTTTTGCTGATAAGGGTCTAAAAAATCGGTAAATCTTGTTTCATGATATTTTAAACACAATATCGCTTGATCAAGCACTTTTGACAAAAATAACCTCTCATCACTGGTTCGAACGCTGTCCAATATGTCCCGCTTATTTATCATCATCCCATTAAAACGGCAATCTGGCTATTAACGGTATAATTAAAAGATCAATTGCCAACAGCACAATAATAGGTGAAAAATCAAACATGCCGCCGCCGATAGCAGATCGCTGCACCAATTTCCTCGCAGGCGCAAGGACCGGCTCCGTAATCTGATATAAAAACTGGATAAGCGGATTATATTTATCGATCGGCAGCCAGGATATAATCACCCGTGCTAATATTAAAAAATTAACAATTCTCAACAATATAATTAAAGAACCCGATATCATTTTTACCTCCTGTTTTAAGTTGCTTTCAAAAATACATCCTTCACGTCGGGCCTGTTCAATCCTCCCGATAATCAACACTCAAAAAGAGCATGAAAATCGTTATTATCGTTATTTCCACCACTCAATTGATCGGACACGAAAAAGAATCCGCATTGTATTCTTTAAACTTTTCGTGTCCAATCTAATGAAGATATATTGTTTGAAATACCCTTTGACCTATTATTTTTTGGATAAGCACTTATGTGGTCCAGGGAAACACACCTTTATTTCTCAGTTCATCCTTGAAATCTCCCATAATATCTACATTATAGGGAGCTACTAAAAATATACCGTTGGATACTTTTTGAATATTGCCGTCCAGGGCATAAACAGACCCACTTAAAAAATCCACAATTCTTCTTGCTATTTCTTTCTCTACATCTTCAAGATTAATGACCACAGGTTTTTTGCTTTTGAGGTGATCGGCAATGTCTTTTGCCTCATCAAAGGACTCAGGCTGCATGACAATCACTTTTAATTGTGCCGTTGTATGTATATTGACAACTTTACTTTTCCTGGATTGTTTTGAAAAATCCGGCTGTATCACCTCTTCATTTTCCCATACTTCTTCTTCTTCATACTCTTCATGTGCTTCAAGTCCGACAAAATTTAACATTTTATTAAACAAAGTACTCATCAAATCCCTCCTATATTTCATTATAAATGAATCAATGTACTATAAAACAAGGTATCATCCCATATAAAATTCTTAATATTATGTTCTAAACGCTCTATTTAAATCTGGCTGCGTTTGCCAAATAGGGCCGTGCCGATTCTTACGATATTGGCCCCTTCTTCTATTGCCACTTCAAAATCTCCTGTCATACCCATGGATAAGTAATCCATATTAATATTATCAACTTTTTTTGTTTTTATGTCAATGGCTAAATCCTTTAATCTTTTAAAATAGGGCCGTGCCTGTTCGGGGTTATCCGCATAGGGTGCCATTGTCATGAGTCCCCTCACTTTTATATGGGGCAAAGGTGCGATTGCCGTCAGCAGCGGATGACATTGTTCCGCACTAATGCCAAATTTACTTTCCTCTCCCGAAACATTTACCTGAACAAGAATATCCATAGTCTTATGGCTTCTTTCGGCTTGTTTATTGATTTCTTCGGCAAGCCTATAGCTGTCAACCGAATGGATGAGGTCGACTTTATCGATGATATATTTTACTTTATTGGTTTGCAAATGCCCTATAAGATGCCATTTCCCCCCCTGCCGGTGATCAATTGCTTCATATTTGCGTCTAATCTCCTGTACCCGATTTTCACCAATATTCTTTATGCCGAGACGAATGGCCTCATTGATAACATCAGCTTCTACCGTTTTTGTAACGGCCACAAGGGTTATATCTTCAGGGCTTCTGCCTGCTTTCCGGGCTGCTTGAGAAATCCTTGACCGAACATCGCAGATATGGTCCTGCAGCTGCGCCATTTTATCACCCCTATTGAACTAAAGTTCCTTCTTGTATATCATTAGATTTAACAACAATTTCATCATACAGCAATAATCCTCGCTCATTTAAATTATTTTCTTTTACAATGGCAAAATCACCGGTTTTGTAAAGCACGTCAACTTCACAAAATTTTGCGATTCTTTTTCTCAAAACGTACACCCCGACTTTACCGCCTTGTACTCGGATAGCCGATGTCGGTATCTTTAATCCGGAATAGGTATGTTGAATAATATCAACATCCACCTTCCTATGCCTGTAAATTGAATCGATATGTCTGTTCAGCGCTAAAACCACTACCTTTTTGCCGCTTTCTTCACGGGAAATATAATAAACAGCTGCACCAACCGTTGCATAATCACTGTCGTTAAAACGAACCTGTACCCTATCTCCTTCTTTTAAATCATAGATTTTCTGATCTTCTATTACAAATCCGAGATACCATTCAAAATTGTCTATAATTTTTGCAACAGCTTGTCCCGGCTTGGTTGCTGCGTTATTGTCAAATTCCATATTGTCAAGGGCCGTAAAGCCGGACGGTGTAAATTCTTTTATGTTGACCGGATTTAAAAATTGCTCCATCTGGTCTATCGTGTAGGATACGATACCGGCATTTTCTGCAATCAAGTCTAACTTGCTGGACTTCAATTGACTCTCATATTTTTCCTTTTCTTTTTGCAGTTCATCCAGATTATATCCGCTGGCCCCTTTTTCACCGCTAATAATAAGCTTCTTGTCCAATATGCTGTTGATATCCGTTTTTAGCTGTGAAAGTTTTGTACCGCTTTTTACATACGTGACATCTATGATATCATTGACTTTATTATCAATACGATCTTCTAATTTTGCAATATCTCCTGCAAAAATATCATTCTGTACTTGGCTGTTTTTAATTTTTACGATTCTTTCGTCTATATCTTTGACGATATCCTGTATTTTTTGGTCTATGTTGTTCTTGTATACTGTTGCTACCTTAGCACCTTTAGCAACCTTTTCACCTTCTTTGGCGATACCGTTAAAACTGCCTGCAACGTTAGAGTATAAAAGATCCTCTTTTCGAATAACATAGGCAACGGTATTTTCATAATCTTCCAATTTACCGGATTTTACAATATCGGTTCTAATAGGTGTACTCACATAAACATAAAGACACCATAAATATAACAATCCGATACCACCGAGTATAATTTTAACAAACCTTCCCATTTGTCATTGCTCCTATACCAGTCCTTCGCTATGGGCTTTTCTACCTTATTATCTTATTTCTACATAAAAACGCGAAATCCTTCTTAAATCTATATAATTTAAAATATAATTTCTTTATAACGTTCCATATCCATAACACCAAGAAAGCCTTTGGCAAAAACTTTGTCAAAGACTTTCTTTCTTGTTGCATCCACATCCAAAAAGATTATTCGGATCTTTCACTATTGTTTTGCAATAAAGATACTGGCTTGGCAGGAATAATGGTAGAGATAGCATGTTTATACACTAACTGTTGCTTCCCGTCAGTATCCAATACAACAGTAAAATTGTCAAACCCTTTTACCAGCCCTTTCAGTTGAAACCCATTTGTCAAATAAATGGTAACGAAGATGTGCTCCTTTCTCACCTGGTTTAAAAACACGTCCTGTAAATTAATCGTTGTCCTGTTCATTCAAATCCTCCCCTAATATGTATGTATTTCTATATTATAGCATATATTTCTAGTAAATTCTACTTACTATAGCCTATAAATAAAAATTTATTTGTTTATTTTCTTACATATGCCTGTTGTTTCTAGTCTATATTATACTATATTACGCCGGTTCCTACTATATGTTTTACGCTTTTTTTTAATAATTCGTTCGAAAGGTCTAGGTCTTTAGGCCTATATCGATCATAAACATCGATCCAGTAAATATTTTTATTTCTTCTGAACCATGTAAGCTGTCTCTTTGCATATCGCCGCGTATCCCTTTTTAATATCTCTACAGCCTCTTCCAAGGTAGTTTTTCCCTTTAGATAGTCAATGATTTCTTTATATCCGAGCCCTTTCATAGAAGTCATATCTTCGGTATAGCCCATATCCATGAGCTTTTTGACTTCGTCCACAAGACCCTGCCTCAGCATCAAATCCACTCTTGCATTGATGCGCTCGTAAAGCAGTGCCCTATCCATTGTCAGCCCTATCATTGCTATATTATAAGGTGACGGCTGCTTCAGCGATTCCTCTTGATGCTTAGACATAGGAATCCCGGTAAACCGATAAACCTCAAGGGCACGGATGATGCGCCGAACATCATTCACATGAAGCTTATGGGCCGTGAGAGGGTCTACCTGCTCCAACATCCTATGAAGATATTGATTTCCCTTCGTCTGGGCCGTTTCATGCAAATATCTCCGGTAATCCCAATCACAGACGGTTTCGGAAAATTGGATATTACGGACGGTGCTGTCAATATATAAGCCGGTTCCTCCGACCATGACCGGCAGCTTGCCTTTTGAACGTATTTGCTCAATGTAGTTGTCTGCCAGTGCTTTATATCTGGCCACACTAAAGGCCTGGTCAGGGGTCACCTCGTCTATCAAATAATGTTGGATGCCTTTTTGTTCTTCCGGCGTAGGTTTAGCTGTACCGATGTCCATATATTTATAGATCTGCATCGAATCGGCAGACACAATTTCGCCCTCTAATTCTAACGCCAGTTCAATGGATAATCCTGTTTTGCCGGCGGCTGTCGGGCCTACAATCACAATTAACGGTTTTTGAATCATTTTCCCACCCTTTTAAATTCTTTTTCTATTTGATACTTGGATAAGGAAATAATGATCGGACGCCCGTGAGGACATGTATTGATATTCTCCAGATTCAATATATCCTTTATCAATGCCTGCATTTCTTGAACGTGCATCACCCTATTCGCTTTGATGGCTGCCTTACAAGCCATAGTATGCAGCGCATGGGCTGCCATCTCCGGGACGGCTTCTTTATTGGAGCGCTGGATTAATGCAATAAACTCCAGAAATAAATCCTTCATGGTATTTTCGTCCATCGTCACAGGGGTTTGTCTAATCACAATTGCATTATTCCCAAAATCTTCTACTTCAAAACCTATTTTTTCAAAAAAACTTATATTTGCTTTCACCGTTTCGATTTCAATCGTTGAGAGCTGGATCACGATAGGTACAAGCAAAACCTGAGAATCCATCGCTCTGTTTTGATAGTCCTTTAGCAATTGTTCGTATTTTAATCTTTCATGGGCGGCATGCTGATCAATCATCAGCATTTCCTGGTCTTTCTCAATAATGATGTAGGTGTTGAAGACCTGCCCGATGATTTTGAAATCGTGAGAGGTGGGGCGTGGGGCGTTCGGAGAGGAATCGCCCGTATCCGAAACCGTGTCCGGTCTGTTTTCTTCTTCCCATTGACTGCAGTCAGTCACTTTATGATCATTTAAGTTTGTTCCCTGTTTTTGTGCTTGTTCCCCGCTCACCTTGACAATTTGTGATTGCATATCTTCAGGTATGCTTTTTACGTATGGTATTTTCTGATCTGAGGTTGTGCTCGATCCGATGTTGGCTTGTTTCGCCGGACCCTGTTTTTCCGCCTCTGTCGGCCGAAAAGCCGTCGGGGGAACAATTTTCACTTTCTGTTGCACCGGTTCTGCCTCTTGAACCCGATGATGCTGCCTGTCGGCGGAAGAAGAATATTCAAAGATATTTTTTTTGCCGATTGAGAGGTTCGGAATATCCCTTTGCGTATAAAGGGCATTTTTTACGGCCCAATACACTGCCTGAAATACTTGCTTTTCATTTGAAAATTTTACTTCCATTTTAGTCGGATGCACATTTACATCAATCAATGCAGGGTTAATTTTCAGATGCAGCACTGCAACCGGAAAACGATTGACCGTCAACATATTTTTATACGCCTCTTGCACTGCGTATGTCAGCGTATTGCTCTTGATATATCTCCCGTTAATAAAGAAGCTCTGAAAGCTCCTGTTCGCCCTCGCAATATTGGCTTTTCCCGCAAGCCCCCACACATCAATCCCTTGGTCCGAATGTTTTACCGGCACCATGGATTTTGCGTAGTCTTTTCCGTACAAACTGTATATGCAGCTCACCAAGTTGTTATCCCCGGGTGTAAATACAACTTCTTTGCCGTTATTGATATACCTGAAAGAAATGCCAGGGTGGCCGAGAATCATCCGATTGATAATATCGCCTATATGACTCGCTTCCGTAGCATCTTTCTTTAAAAATTTCATCCTTGCCGGTGTATTGTAAAAAAGATTTTTGACAAGAACGGTTGTCCCCCGGGGACATCCCACATCTTGCCGGCTTAACAATGCCCCTGCTTTTATCACAACATGGGTGCCTTCGTCGGCCCCGGACGTTTTGGTGATTAATTCTACGTGGGAAACCGCAGCAATACTTGCAAGCGCCTCACCGCGAAAGCCTAAAGTAAAAATACCGTTCAAATCCTCGGCATCATGAATCTTGCTGGTAGCATGGCGTTCAAATGCCACGACCGCATCCTCTTTATCAATGCCGTCCCCATTGTCTGAGACCCGGATATAGGCTATTCCGCCATTTTTAATTTCAACGGTAATGGCCTGTGCATTGGCATCAATGGCATTTTCGACTAATTCTTTCACCACCGAAGCCGGTCTCTCCACTACTTCCCCGGCCGCAATCATATTCGCAACCTTTTGATCCAACACTTGAATTTTATCCATGACATAAACCTCCGTTTAATGGGATGCGGGGAGAAAAAGCTTTAACTCCCCACCCCTAACCCCCCACTCCCCACTAATCTAATATTTTTTCGCCTTGATCTGCAACTCGTATAATTTATTCATGGCTTCGATAGGTGTCATCGTCGTTACGTCAATCTTTTTGAGTATATCGATGATTTCGCTGTTCTCCAGACCGAACATACCCATCTGGTTTTCCGGTATATGATCGGTTTTTTTGACTGTCTTTTTTTGCTTTATCTCTACAAGTGCACTTTTGTTGATATCCGCATCTTCCAACGTTTTTAAGATTTGCTTAGCCCTTTTAATGACCTCCTGAGGAATACCGGCCAGCTTTGCAACCTCAATCCCATAGCTTTCATCTGCCCCGCCTCGAATAATTTTACGGAGAAACGTAATATCGTCGCCTCTCTTTTTGACTGCAATACAATAATTTTTTACGCCCGGCAGCTTATCTTCCAGTTCCGTAAGTTCATGATAGTGGGTTGCAAATAAGGTCTTTGCCCCTATTTTTTTAGTATTTGCAACGTATTCGATAACGGCCCATGCGATGCTTAGCCCGTCATAAGTGCTTGTCCCTCTTCCGATTTCGTCCAGAATCAGCAGGCTTTTCCCGGTTGCATTATTGAGGATGTTTGCAACTTCGCTCATTTCTACCATAAAGGTACTTTGTCCCGATGCAAGGTCGTCGGAAGCACCGACCCGGGTGAATATTTTATCCACAATGCCGATCTTTGCCGAAGCAGCGGGAACAAAACTGCCGAGCTGTGCCATCAATACGATCAATGCAACCTGTCTCATATATGTGGATTTTCCTGCCATATTGGGCCCTGTGATAATGGAAAGCCGCGTCTCACCGCAATCCAGTAATGTCTCATTGGGTACAAACATAAGATCACCGAGCATCAATTCCACGACGGGATGTCTTCCGTCCTCAACAACAATTTTGTCTGACAGATTCACTTCCGGCATACAATAATTGTTTTTCTGCGCAACCTCCGCCAAAGCACATAAAACATCAACATTGGATACTGCTTTCGCACTTTTCTGAATCCTATCGATTTGTGCCGCAACTTTTTCTCGCACCTCACAGAAAATATGATATTCCAGCTGTACAATCTTTTCTTCCGCCCCCAATACGGTATCTTCGATTTCCTTTAGCTCAGGCGTAATATACCTTTCGGAGTTTGCCAGCGTTTGTTTTCGAATATATCGATCGGGTACGCTTTCCATATTCGCTTTTGTCACCTCAAGAAAATACCCGAAGACCTTGTTGAAGCCTATTTTAAGCTTTTTAATCCCGGTTTTCTCTCTCTCTTCGTTTTCCAATTGGGCCAGCCACTGCTTCCCTTCCACCGTAGCCCTTCGAAGCCGGTCCACTTCTTCATGATATCCGTCCTTGATCAGACCCCCTTCACGCACCGAGAAAGGAGGATCATCTACAATAGACATTTCAATCAATTGCTTTATATCTTCCAGAATATCCAAATCATTGTATTGCTCTTTCAATAACCCGGTATCACACTGCTGCAGCTGTTCTTTGATAATAGGCAGAAACCCAATGGACTTCTTTAACGCAATCAAATCTCTGCAATTGGCGGAACCGTAAATGACTTTGCTCAATAGCCTCTCCATGTCATATATGTTTTTAAGGGCGTCGACCAATTCATGTCTCCGCATTGTATGATTGACCAATTCATTGACGGCAAACAGCCGTTTATTAATATGGGCGCAATGAATAAGGGTCTGTTCTATCCATTTTCTTAGGGTTCTTCCGCCCATAGCCGTTCGCGTCTTATCCAGAACCCATAACAATGACCCTTTTCGTTCCTTATCCCTCATTGTTTCCGTTAATTCCAAATTGCGGCGTGTGGCAATGTCAATGTCCATAAACTGACTGCTGGCATAATAATTAACGCTGCTAATGTGGGACAGCCCTATTTTCTGTGTTTGCTCCAAATATTCCAGCAACGCGCCCACCGATTGAATGGCATAGGTGCGATCACTTAAACCGGTCCCGGAAAGCGTTAATACCTTTAACTGCCTTGTGATCTTTTGCGCAGCTGTCTCCGGTTCAAAGCTCCAATTATAAAAATATTCAACGCTGCAATGATACCGATTTTTAAGCTGGGCAGCAATCTCTTTATCATCGACAAAGGCCTCGTTCCCAATAATTTCCGATGGCGAATATCGCGCCAGCTCATTGAGTAATTTACTTTCCAGATCACCTTCGTCAAACTGGGTCGCATGCATTTCCCCTGTAGTTACATCAACCACCGACAACCCTACTCCGCCGCTTTCTTTATAAACGCACGCCAAAAAATTATTCTTTTTCTCATCCAGCACGGCCGCATCGGTTACGGTACCCGGTGTAACAACCCGTACCACATCCCGCCGCACAATGCCCTTGGCTTCCTTTGGGTCCTCTACTTGTTCGCAAATGGCCACCTTATACCCTTTGTTGATCAGCTTGGCAATATAGGCATCCGCCGAATGAAAAGGCACACCGCACATCGGTGCCCTTTCTTCCTGCCCGCAATCCCTGCCTGTCAACGTAATTTCCAATTCTCTTGATGCCAATTGGGCATCCTCAAAAAACATCTCGTAAAAATCTCCAAGTCTAAAAAAAAGAATGCAGTCTTTATACTGCTCTTTAATCTCCCCATACTGCTGCATCATCGGCGTCAAACCCGCCATCACATCACCCCCGCGTAGTTTAGTTGACAGGAAAAGCTGTCGTACTATCCACTGTCCACTCTCATCCCTCTACTACCCACCACAAACTACTCACTTACCTGCCACCTTCCCAAATGGATATGCAGCCTCTTCTCCTAACTAACTATCAGTTCACTACCCACCGCCACTACCCACTTACCTGCCATTTCCCCAAATGGATATGCAGCTTCTTTTCCTAACTAACTATCATTCACTACCCACCACCCACTATCCACTACCCACTAACTACTACCCACTAACTACTTGCATCCTCCGCACGAACCGCATCCTCCGGAAGAACAATCGGCTTTTTCTTCGCCTGTGACATAAAAAGATATCACACTATTAACGGATTGCATCAATTGTTCAAAGTCTTTTTTGGCTTCAATATATGCTTTGATATTCTCGTTTTGATACAACATATTAAACGCATCCTGTAATTCTTTCTGCAAAGCTTTCATGGTCTCCGGATCTACCGACTCATTTTTCATTTTTGCAACAGCTTGCCTTCTTTGATCATTATATGATTTTATCAATTGCCGTGCTTTTTCATCGTTTGTCTGGGCCGCTTCGGCTTTCTTCATATTTGCAAACTCTTCAGAATCTGCAATCATTTGTCCTAACTCTTTTGCCTTTTCAATAATATCCATCTTGTAATATCCTCCTATCTGTTCCCTGTCATCCTTGCACCGAGCCAACCATCGACCATGTTTGCACGTCACTGATTTCAACATTTATCAGTTCCCCAATCATTGCCTGATCC
>JAKSBV010000293.1 GCA_022360955.1 Bacillota bacterium | reverse complement strand
TTTTAATTGGATGGAAAAAACAGCAGAACGTCTTTATGAAGATGGTTATTACGGACATGTCTGTATTGATTCGATGGTGCTTAAAAACGGTGAAATTGTGCCTATTATTGAAATCAATGCCAGAAAATCAATGAGCCTTTTAAAGCATTATCTGGATAAGTATCTGCATACTTTTACACTTAAAGGTAACTTTACCTATATATCTGCAGCCTTTCAAGGCAGGATAGTGTTCGAGGAATTGTTGAAGCAAATGGAGAAAGAAGGAGTTCTCTTTCAATCCGGTAGGAAGCGGGGGATCATTCCCCTAACAGCAAACACATTGTTTATCAATAGGGACACGGATCATGCGTATGATTCGCAGAAGACATATAAAGGCAGACTGTATTTTGCTGCCGTTGGGGAAGATACACAAACTATTCTGGAAGACACCCAAACGATGAAAACCTTTATGGAAAATAGAAATTTTAAAATACAATGCTAGCGCAATGTCTATTTTTATAATACGAAGGGGGACGGGCTCATGGAAGATGTTATATCGATACTATGCTCCGGAATGGGGCTTGGGGTATACATTCCTTCTCTATTGATTGATTGTCAATTGAGAAAGCGAGGTATCAAAACCGAAGTCTTTATCGTAGAGAGTTATTTTAGAGAAGATAAACTGGAAAGGCTCAAAGAAAATAAAAAGGCTTTCCACAATAGTTTTCAGGTTGCGGTTCTAGGTCATAGAATGGCCAAAGGGGATGTGCGGCCTAATTTGGATACGGATAAGATCGATGCGCTTCTTCAATATTGGCAAAGACATCATCGAAAGCACTTTATCGTGATGTCCGGCCATTGGCCTGTCATCCTCGAAAGCTATATTGAAAAGGTTGGAGCCGATCATTTGAACATTGATGCCGTACGCATGGACAGTGATGTTGCACCTACATGGAAAAACTTCCGTAATGATAAAAATTATTTTAATGAGATATGGCTCTTTGATAACGTTACTAAAGACTTGCCCTATTGCATATCTGTGAGCAACAGCGCCCCGATCCCTTTTCATGACAGGGAAGACCGATTCCTTATTCATGGAGGGGGGTGGGGAATGGGCACCTATCGCAGCAAATGCAAGGAACTTAATGCAAAAGGCCTGGCTTTGGATATTGTTGCCTATGAAAAAGATGAAATCGAACAATCTCATGCCGGCAATTGGTATTATCTGATGGAACCGGATTGGTCGCCGTGGCTCAAGAGCAATAACGGGAGATATGAATTTCCTCCTATGTATGCGGTTGATAAGGAGTCAGGATTAAAACGCCTATACACGGAAGATTACCAACCCATCTTTGACGTTTGCAGAAAATGCAAAGGGATTATTAGTAAGCCGGGAGGCGGAACACTGTTAGACTCGCTGGCCTCTGCCACCCCTGTTATTTTTATCGAGCCCATCGCAAAACACGAACAGACAAATGCTGCGCTTTGGGAGTACCTCGGATTAGGCATTTCATATCAAACATGGGTTGAGCGAGGCTATGCGACGGATATTCTTGAGGAAATCCATCACAATATTGTTGCAAAACGGCATCAAGTTCCGGATTATGTGGACGGCTTCGTGAGCAGGTATGGGTTGAAGGGATATCAGTAACTTAACCTGTTGTGCTAGTTAAATAGTATGGAAAGAACATTGTGGAAAGGGTTAGAGCCTGTTAGCGCAGCAGAGGGGAAAAGCAGCAACTGTTTGAGCGATAGCGAGTTTTGCTGCGACCCGGCGCAAGCTTACAGGCTCTTAGCCTTGGAACTCCAGTTCTTGGAATACTATTTAACTAGTACAACG
>JAKSBV010000006.1 GCA_022360955.1 Bacillota bacterium | reverse complement strand
TGAATTTCAGGCTCAGTCTGATGGGGTAATTTACTATCAATCCATAATTGGACGGGATGAGATGCCTAATTATGAAAGTAAAATCCCGGATGAGGAAGATCGGTGGGCTCTTGTGAATTATATGCGAACACTAAAATAGAAAACTGATCAACCGGGGGCATTCCACTCCCGGTTTTTAAATTGAAAAAATGTCACAAAGGAAGAATTATATATGGCTGGTTTGTTTGTTGTTGCTTAGCTCATATACTATTGCCGATGAAGTTCAGCTTTCAGAAGCAAATAAACATTGTTTGGAATGTCACGCAAATCAAACTTTTAAATTTTATAATGAATGGATGGAGACTACATCGATCAGGATGATGAATCCATTTTATATCATCGATTCCGTCAGTTACTTATCAAGCGTACATGGTGGGTTTAATTGTTTTGATTGCCATTCTCCGGACTATGAAACTTACCCTCATAATGCCGAATTGAAACTTGAGCCACTGAATACATGTATTGATTGTCATGGTGGGGATGAAACTTATGCTGATTTTAAGTTTGATATGATTGAAGAAGAATTCAGTAAAAGTGTACATTATGAAATAAGTGGTGAAAGTTTCACTTGTTCGAAATGCCATAATCCTCACTATTATAAAACAACTGCCCGTATAAGTGCCAGTATAAATGAAATTGTAAGCTACAATAATACAATGTGCCTTTCATGTCATAATAATGATTTGAAGTATCAAACAGTTTCAGGTACTCAGCTTCCACAGCTTGGTAAAGTACATGACTGGTTACCAAACCAGGAATTGCATTTTCAGAAAGTTAGGTGTATTGAATGCCATACCCATGTGGTTGATTCTTTTATGGTATCACACAACATAATGCCTAAAGAAGAAGCATTGAATGATTGTAATGGATGCCACTCCGCCAATTCATTATTAAAGGCTTCATTGTATAAGTATCAGAATATTCAGGCACGTTCAGAAGAAGGAAAACTGGGTGCATTGATTTCAAATGAAGCTTATATAATCGGAGCTAATCAGAATCCTTTTTTGAAGCTGTTAAGTTGGATAATTTTTGCAGTAACTCTATTTGCAATTGCTCTTCATTGGATATTTCGAACTATTAAAAGAAAGAAATCATGACAGAGAGAATATATTTTTATCCGATATGGCTTAGAATCTGGCATGGAATAAATGCGCTGGGAATAATTGTATTGATTTTTTCCGGAATCAGACTTCAGTATTCAGATCTTAACGTACTTGGAATGGGATTTGGGCAAGCAGTTAGTTTGCACAATATTTTTGGAATTCTGGTATCAGTAAACTACTTGCTGTTTGTTTTTGGTAATATTTTTACAAGTAATAAAAAGTATTATAGAATTAAGCCTAAGGGGTTGATAAAGAGAATTAAGAAACAAGCCTGGTTTTATACTTCCGGCTTGTTTAAAGGAGAAGAGCAACCATTTCCGCTTTCTGAAAAAAGGAAGTTCAATCCTCTTCAAAAGTATTCATATATTATTGTCATGTATCTTTTTATGCCAATTTTGATTATAACCGGAATTGCATTGTTGTTTCCTGAATTAATTATTGAGAAAGTTTATAGCTTCAGCGGTATCTTTCTTACTGCTTTCTTTCATGCAGGCATTGGTTTCCTGGTTTCAATCTTTTTAGTAGTGCACTTATATGTAGCATCAATTGGGAAAAGTCCTTTAGATAATTTCAGAAGTATATTTAATGGTTATCATGATGTAGAGTCTAAAAAAAAGTGAATGATTTGCTTAGAAATGTATTGAAGGTATTTGCTTAAACGATAAAGCAAGAGTTATGAAACTACCTGGTTCAGTAAAAAACTTTATAAGCATAATCGGGGCATCAATAGCACTAATTAGTTTTACTATTATCGTTATTCTTTTTGTTGCTTCGGTCATGTTCGATTTGGGAAGTTCTTATATCGGAATCTTCATTTACATTGTTCTGCCAATTATACTTTTAATTGGTTTGATTTTGATCCCAACAGGGATGATGAGGTATAAAAGAAGACAACGAAAAGCAGTTAAAGACCCAAAAGAATGGCCTGTAATTGACTTTAATATTCTTTCAGTAAGAAATGCAGCTTTAATTTTTATTGCCGGAACAATTGTTTTTTTGATCGTTACTTCAATTGGAAGTTTTGAAGCATACCATTTAACTGAATCCAACGAGTTTTGCGGGAAGCTTTGTCATCAGGTAATGGAGCCACAGTATACAGCATATCATGAATCTTCGCATGAGCGGGTGGATTGTGTCGATTGTCATGTTGGTTCAGGAGCTGGTTGGTACGTGAAAAGTAAATTGTCGGGTTTGTACCAGGTTTATTCCGTAGTTTTTAAAAAATATCCCCAACCTATCCCCACTCCAATAACAAGTTTACGGCCAGCAAGGGAAACATG
>JAKSBV010000461.1 GCA_022360955.1 Bacillota bacterium | reverse complement strand
CTTTACTGTTTATTATCTATTATATGCGGGCTTATTTTCACACAGCAAAAAGCACAGAAATAAATCCTGTGCTTTAAAAATTTATGACAAATTATTAGGAGGCAAAGGTTTTTAAAACTAGCATCAAAAACTCTTTCTATATACATTGTACAAAATAAAATTAGCATTATCAACCATTTATACGAATGTTCACAATTTATTCATAGAATTTTAACGGTAGTGTAATATACTTTACATTCTCGCCTTTTACGGTTTAGGCTCTTGGGGTGCTATTTCTTCTTCTTGAGCAAAATTTTTCGTTCTCTGTCCGGCCTTTTTATCTTTACCGACCCATACATCAAGCCCTAACCCCAGGGAAAAGACGGTCACAATACCGACAATCCACCAGGAAGATTGAAAAGTCGTAAAAATAATGGCAATTACAATCGCACCCACCAGGTATTCTACACATCGGCCCGCTTTGCTGTTTAACAGGTCCAGAATGTTCTGACCCAAATAAACATTCAAAGCTGCAAAACCCGTAAAGAGTACGATGACAAAAAATACAATGCCAATCGGCAGCCCTATAACGGTCATAACCAAAAAGGGTATTGCGATCAGGAAACAAACAAATCCCAAAATACCTATTAAAACTTTTCTGAGAAGATTTTCTTGAAAACCTGTCACGATTTCTTTCACTTTATTCCCGGCCAATGCAGTCATCAGCAAGCCCAATAACAACATCAGCACAAATCCTGCTTTGCCCATAAAGCGCAGAAGGGGCACACTATTAAAATCTCCGAAGCTGATACTCACGGCATCGCCACTTATCCTTGCCCCCGGCGACCTTTGAATGCCGCCTATTCCTATGGCTACTACATCCCCCGCCACACTTGCGTTCGGTCCAAGGGTTACCTTTCCCAATACCGCTACTACATCACCGTTAACCGTAGACTCCACATTGATATTTCCCAACACGGCCACGATTTCTCCGTTGACAACGGAACGGGCATGAATGTTTCCTAATATGGACACGATACTTCCGGTTAAAGGTCGGTCTACTTCCGTATTCCCCAAAATATTCACTTCATCGCCTATGTCGGTCGCTGCAAAAGCTTGTATCGGCATAAACGTAAAAACAATGATAAAAAATATAATACTAAGGGATTTTTTCATCGTAACCTCCTCTCAACCTCACAATGAACAACTGTCCCTTTTGATCTATCTAAAAAACAATATCCACTCTATCAACATACTCCCACCACGCTATTCCATATCTCTCCAAACGCCCCACACCCCATGCCAAACTAACTACCTAACCGTCTTAGTCTTTCTTACGGCCATCATATAGACAATAATCAATAGGGCTACCATGGAAAACATTACGTCATAATAATTTTTTAATAATATATAATACACATTCAAGATAGAGTCTCCAATAATAACCACCGTTTTATACCCATTTTGAAATACTTCCAGGATACTATTGAATAAGTTTACGGACAAGCCATTGCGAATCATCGTGCCAATCAACTCCAACAGCGGCACGCTTTGCAAAATAAGCAATGTCCATACGGTCATGATCAGCAATGCACTTCCCAATAGTGCAAGCATGACTTTTAACGGTGTTTTCAAAAAATGCTTTCGGAAAGCTGCATCCTTATGAACAGCATTCATGACACAATCTTCAAAATCCTCAGGAGGCTCCAAAAGGGGCTGTTCTCCCATACATTCAATGATTTCCGACATTGTACGATGCTGCATTGAACACACCGAACAACTTTTCATATGCTGTTTCAATCGATATAAATTCAAATCATTGATTTCACCGTCAAAGTACTTCATCATCCATTCATTGGCTTCACTGCACTTCATAGAACTTCCTCCTTTCTGGCTTGTATAAGCTTCCCTCGCAGCATATGTCTCGCTCTATGCAGGCGATTCTTTACGATACTCAACGGTTCATTTAACACTTTGCAAATTTCATCATAGGATAACCCATGCTCATGAAATAGAATAATCGGCATTTTATATTTTTCGGGAAGGTCGTCGATTGCCTTTCTTATCTCCTGCTTTCTTTCCGTCTTCAAATAGCTTGTTTCAGGCGTCTCTTCGCTGCTGGGCACATGAATCATTTCATCAACGGATACGGTATTAAGTTTTTTCTTTCGTAAGATATCCAAACAATAATTCGTCGCTATTTTGACCGACCACGTTGAGAATTTATATTGGGGATCATACCGGTCCAAAGATCGATATATTTTGATAAACACTTCCTGCGCAATATCATTTGCCTCTTCTCTTTCCTTCATCATCCGGTATACAACCGTATAAATCAGTTTTTTGTACCGATTTACAATTTCGGCAAAGGCGTCCGAGTCCCCTTTTAAGCATGATTGAATAACGTCATAATCTGTTGGCAGCAATCCGATTCATTCCCTTCATAAGTGTCTTTCACTATATTTTACGCTATATGCATTTAAAAAGTTTAGGTTTTTTTAAAAATAACTTACCGCATTCAAAACAAAAGATTTAAATTATTTAGCATACGTCCTTTTTCGCGTTTAATATATATCTATATATTATCCGCAAACGAATATTTATGCAAGTGCCGGCGCATAAAAAAACCCCACCAAACGGTGAGGCCTTTCGCCATACGATTATTCTAAACAACTCCTGTCAAATGCATCCTCAGCGCCTTGGAATTCGAACTTCTGCGGCGGGAAAAATTCGTCAACCGGGAACCTGATTCTTTCAAATAGTTCACACGGATTTTCTTCCGTAGCGGCAATACATTCTTTTTCAGGTACGCAGAAATCAAAAGCAGGGATGAGCAATTGCACATTTCTCTCAAGTTTAATAATTGAGAATATTCCCAAGCTCACAAATACCATTCTTCTTTCCGCACCGACTACCAACTCGCCGTCAAAACAATTGCATATGCTATCCGGTACACCGCCCAAATCCAGTTCATCACAGCAGCAATTGGCAACATCAACAATTTTTGCACTTAAGCAGATGGGATCTACCACTTCGATTTTAGCTTTCGGCATATTGGTCTTTTTCCACAACTGGGGATCAAAAGCATGTTCTTTAAATTGGGACTGGAATATTTTTGCATTTCCTTCCGAACCAAAAAGGATGACTTTCTTATCAAATGTTGCAAGTCCTTCTACTTGCGTAGGTCTTCCAATGCTTGTGAACGCATCCAGCGTAATCTTAAAGAAGAATTTCACATCTACCGTATAGAATCCTTTGTTAAACGGAACCGACTCTACATCTGTGAAAACCCATATGATTTCTGCCTTTCTGCATTTTACATTGATTGCTCTATCAATGACTTCCTGACCGCTTCTGGTAAAGAACACCCGCAAATCTTCCAGACAATCTTTTTCTTTACAGGAATCATAGACCTTATCTGTTTGTATACACACAGCTTCTTTAAAGATCGGATTGCAGCCTTCGCCTAAAGGCCCGGCTTTAACTCTGTCAGACATATCTTAACCTCCTTATGATAGATTTTTTGAGCATTTACCCAAAACCGTTTAAAAATTAAGTACTGGGGATATGAAGCCATCCCCAATAACATAATATGTTGAGGGGTATTATATGTGATTATTTTTTAAAAATAGTGGGAAGCGTAAATCCCGTAAGATCGGCAGATAAAAGGCAAAGATGCATTTAGCCAACAGTATTGTTAGGTATTTATAGATACTTTTTTGCGGAAACATGCATATATATAGTGAAAAGGGGGGATTTTCTTGGGTAACGCAATAACCAATCGACATATTTTAAATCAATCGTCAGGCCAGAAATGGCATTTCTTTTACCATGCAAAAGACGGGATATGTTTTGAAAAAAAATTAGAAACCGGCTGGGATGAATACCAGATACTTTTCAAAAACAGTATGAATGACTTTGATGTAACGGTAGACCATCGTGACTATATCCATCTGGTGTGCCAGGATAAGACAGGCAGTATCATTTACCTTACATACAATAACCGGCAGTGGCAAAAATATGTTATTCTAAAGAGCAAATCCGCCAAAGCTTATCGGAAAAACTTTAAAATGCTGCTCGTCAACCAGTGGATCAATCTTATCTATACCATTGAATATAAAGAAAAAACCTTATTGGTTCACCATGTGCTGGATAACCGCGATGTGCCTCCGAACGTCATTGATTACATCAACGATACACAGCGGTCATTCTGTGCAGCCGTCGACAACAGCAGCAATATGCATATCTTCTATCAGAGCGATGCCCAATCCGGCCGGCTGGGATATAAAACCTATATTTGGTCCAAAAAGACGTGGAGCCATTTTACATCCGTCCAGGAGCAAAGCACCGATATACGATCCCCATACGCCATCGTTGACAAACAGGACAATATACATCTGACCTATTTAAAAAAAGCAGCCGATAGCTATCATATTATTTACAAACGCAAACCTTACCGGCCTTCGGAAAATCTTTCATGGGACAAAGAAATAACGGTGCACACACGGGCCAATAAATCTTCAATACCGGTTATGCTGGCAACAGGTGAAAACTTGTGGCTGTTGTGGCATCAAAATATTAGTGTGTACAGCAGCTTTTCACAGAATAACGGCACGACGTGGAGCAGCCCGACTCAATTCATGGCCGGAAGGTATGGTGACATCGACCTGTTCGGGTATAGATCCGCCGTTGAACGGGACAATACCCATACGATATGCAATCGCTGTTACGGGTACGGCAATAACCATAACATTGTATTATACGTATTGTCCAATTATCTGCAGCAGCTTGATCAAGAAAAAGCGGAGCACAAACCGCAATATAAAGCCGAAGGGCATGAGATTGAAGAGTTTGCCAAAGAGAATATCAGCTCCTTTATACCCTCTTCAACAGCTGTGAAGTCCTATGCTCAAAAAGCTTCAAAAGAAGAATCCAAGCTTTCTGCCGACATTGAGGTTAAAAAATTGCAAATTACCGTCAATATGTTGAAGGAAGAACTGTCCCAGCTTAAAAAGAAATTTTTGGAAAACAACCGGATAACCGAAATCGATGAAGAGCTAACAAATTACATCGATCAAAAGTGCAATATCATCATGAAAAACCTAAGACAGCAAAACGAGCTGCTCTCAGATAAGATAGCGCAACTTGAGCAAAAACAAACCGACCTTTTAAACACAAAAATTGACGCGGTATCTGGGGAAATGGAACCCCTGAAAAAAAATGCCGCCGGCGCTCATGCTGAAAATTTGCCACCCGAAGCAAAAAATGAGGAAGAAGCAAAATAAGCCGGCAGGCCACCGCCGGCTTATTCTGACCCGGAATCGATTGGTTTGCTTTTTTTCTTTCTTCTTCGTCTTTTGTTTCCGTCTACTCCTTCTCTTCTTCCGGCTCTAATTCATCCGATTCCGGTTCTTCCTCTCCACCTTCCTTTAAATCGAATCCTTCCGGTTCCAGTTCTTCCGCATCCTTCTCTTCCATCGGGTCCCATTCCTCATATTCTACCGGCCTTTCATCATTGTCCCGTACTAAGGGGTCCGGCATATCATACGGTATTTGAATATGGTTGTAATTGGGCTGCGAATGCTGGGGCACGGTACTGCATTTAACACGATTGGTTTTTATCCCACCGGCTTGCATATATTCGGGCACCGATGGGGCTGTTTCCCCAATTTCTTCTTCCATTGCTTCCTCCATCACTTCTTCGCTCTCTTCCTGCATGATAATCTCTTGTTTGTTTTTACTCGATTGACCGTACGTAAAATAATCAAACGGCTGATATCTGAGATTCTTGCAGTTGATACGCTTCATCTTCATTCCGGTAGATTGCATTGCTTCCTGACGTAATTGCTTCTCTTGTGCTATCTGTTCCTCTTCTGCTTGCTTTACCCCATTTTCGGGTGCCTCCGGATCGGCTGTAAAATAGGGCAGCGGCTGATAAGGCCGATTGCTGCACTTAATCCGATTCATTCTCATCTACTTGTTACCTCCCTCACATGATGTATGATATGCTTGAAATTCAGCAATTTTTTTCATAATGCCATAGGCATCTTTTTCGGTAATATGACAATTCTTAATCAGCGATTTGGTCTTTTTCTCAGGATCGGCCGTACAATAAAAAGCTTTATCTCTTTCCAGTTCTTTTAAAATTTTTTGATAAACCTTTTTCTCACCAGGAGATAAAGTGTCTTCCAATTTCAAAAAATCACCCCTCTTCGCTTTTCAAAATACCCAGAATATTAACACCGGGCTCTACTTCTATGGTTTTAAACGGTTGGTTATTAACCCAAGCCGTTCCTTTTTGATCAACCTGTAAATTTATATCCAAGCCTTCAAATGTCAGCTTATCAATCATATATGGAGAAATAAACACCAAAACCGCGTTGGCCTGTACAGGCGATGCATTGTCGGTACCGGCTAAATTGGCCTGATTAGAAGCATTAATCAAAAAATTATAATATTTATTTTCAACGGCTTCCGTTTTCTCAAGGGATTCCATAAAGCTTGCTCCTCCTTTTCTACTTTACGACATACACCCTTCTGTGTTATAAAATTGTATGTAAAAGATAATTTGCTATGCACCGGTATATATCCGGCATTTCAGCCCTGCATTTCGTCGTCCTGACTATAGGTTGTCTTTTTATCGGAATAAACCCGTATATTATCATCATTGACAACGGTTTCGTCCAAGCCGTTGATTTCAAGCTCTCCCGACTTGTGAATAGTGACAGAAACCGGATTGTGACCGTCCTGCCGCCCGCTTTCGTTCAGATATTCCAATCCCAGTACTACGACATAATTTAACTGAGATAATCTCGTTTTCCTAGCACCCTGCATATTCGCCTGACTCGAAAGATTTAATATTGTCGACAGTTTGTTCTGTTCCAAATTGAATCACCTCTAAATCGCATTTATGATTTGCTGCGCTTTAGCTATCTTTTCTTCTCTTGTCAAACTCTCATCATGACGTAATTGGTATAATTTTTCCAACAAATCAAATACATCAACACGGTCTGCATCCGGATTGATCGTAATATGAAAATTCTCTATGGTTATATCCATAGGATCGATACTATGGATATGCTTCTCTTCTTGCCGCGTTCCTTCACTATGGCAGTTATCATCTCCGCTGCTACCGGCATCACCCTCACCAGCATTGGCATCACCTTCACCAACATCGATACCACTCTCACCAACATCGGCATCACCCTCACCAACTTCGACGCCACCCTCACCATTTTCACTGCCAATGTCACTCCCTATAACCCTTTCCTTCTCTTCCTGCCCCATCCCCTCATCTCCTTATCACCTATACTATAACCAAATCCCAACCCTCTAACGCCTATTCCCACATCCACTACCTCTCTCCCCCCACTCACTACCTCATCCTTTCCTCTCTCTCCCCTACTCACTATCCACTCCCCACCCCCAACTCCCCACTATCTCACTATCTCTACCCACTATCCACTATCCCACTATCTCCACCCACCACCCACCATCCACTACCCACCAACCTAATATTTCACCGTCGTTTTCTCCGTTTTCGTAGGCTCCTCTATATCTGTAATAACAGCCGTTTCACCTTTTTTCATTTGTTTCCGGCTGTCTATCATTTTTTGTGTTTCTTCTCCCGCAGTTATTTTATTATATTTTTCTACACTTACGGTTAAATGTTTATATTTGGTTGTACTTTCATCATATAACTCACCATCTATGTACACATTTCCGTTTTTATCAATCCGAATTTCCGACGGCATCTCTTTACGTTTTTTGATGCTTGTAATGGTAATCCAGTGGTCCTTCTCGGTGTTGTCACTCATCCTGCTCTACCTCCATCTGACTTCCGCCGTTGATTTTAACGGCGGAATCGGATTGCGTGATAACAGAATATGCAGAGAGCGTCATATTAGACTGCTGATTTTTGTTAACCTGATCAATCATATCAGCCTGCATATATATATCTTTTGCTTTTTCCACCGCAGAGACCTGATCGCCGTTTTTTTCATCCATATAGTAGCCTCCCTTCAGATGAATTCTCTCCGATATAATATGATATGTCTGCACGCCTTAAAATGTTCATAGAAGAGATTTTAACCCATCTAAAAAGGATCTCTATACAAGAGATCCTTAATTGGGGGACAATCTATTTCTATCTTTTATGAGTAAATCTTATCTTCATCGTCATTAACAGCAACGCCAAATTGGGCTTCCAGCACTCTTAGAACTTGTGCTGCTATAAGCACTAATACTTGCTGCGCTGTCTGGTTCACTACTTTTTGATTAACTACACTGGCAATAAAAACGTCAGCCATGTTATTACCTCCTTTATTTATGATTTAACGCATTGTGCCGGGCAAACAGCATTTCAGGAGCCGAAGCGCCAAGGTTGAAAAACAAATGTCCTATCCGGCACAACAGGTTATTTATATCGACTGCATGAATGAGTTGGCATTTCAATTATACGTCCACCTTATCCATTAACGCTTTTAAAACATGCATTTTATCCCCTGTGGACGTTTCTTCATCCGATGTTTTAGCCGATGCAAGGATTGACAAAACTTCAAAGGGATCAATATCATTTTCCTTATTGTCCGACTCAATCCCATAACCCTTTACCGACATATTCAAAGGATCAAACGGTTTCGAATCAAAGGTTAAACCAGCCGTATTAAATCCTATCTTTTTGAATCCGAGTTTCAATGACTTCATCTCCTTTCCTAGATTCTTATACATTTATCCTATCTTCATCATCATTTACCGCGACTCCAAACTGGGCCTCAAGAATGCGAAGAACTTGCGCCGCTACTGCAACCAATACCTGTTGTGCAGTTTGGTTGACTACTTTTTGGTTAATGACACCGGCTATAAAAATGTCATTTTTACCCGATGTCATCATCGACCTTTTTTTTTGGGAACCACCGCCGATATATCTAGAAGCCAAACTGTTCATATTCTGCGAACTCCCTTCCTACTAATTTATGTGTGTTTGATCTTATCTTCATCATCATTAACAGCAACACCAAATTGAGCTTCCAATACTCTTAGAACTTGTGCCGCAATCAGCACCAATACTTGCTGCGCTGTCTGGTTCACTACTTTCTGATTAATGACACCGGCTATAAAAATATCACTCATTTCGTCACCTCTTCTGTCTTATTGATTACCTATGATCAATCGTATCCTCGTCGTCATTGACAGCTACACCAAACTGAGCTTCAATCAAGTTAAGGACTTGTGCCGCTACTGCAACCAGTACTTGTTGTGCACTCTGATTCACCGCTTTTTGATTAACGACGCGGGCGATAAAAATGTCACCTCTTTTTACCCGGTTACTTTTGTCCGCCATTGCTTCACCTCCCTTACTTTCTTCCTATAGTATATAATATGAGCAGCAAGGGAATGTGTTCCAACTTATGTAAACGAATTTTTCGGCCTATATAGGTTAGAATAACCATTGTGACATTAAGAGAAATAAGGTGTATAGCATGGATACTTTTAAAGATATCGTAGCATTGCAACAAAAACTAACAAAATTAGAGCATCAGTACTGGGAAGACCATGTTTTATTTTCATTTAGTTGGTGGCTGCTTCTTTTTTTACTGATTGCGCCCTGGCTGCTCTGGTGGAAACTGGTGGATAAAAAGAGAATCAAAGAAATGCTGTTATATGGCTTTTATGTTATCATCATAAGCTCTATACTGGATGACATCGGTATAGCTTCCGCCTTATGGGCCTACCCCCACCAATTGCTTCAAATCGGTGACCGTTTGCATGCGATTGATTTAGCGGCGTTGCCTTGTATTTATATGCTTATTTATCAATATTTTCCCAAGTGGAAGTCCTATTGGATTGCTACCATAATCTTTGCTTTTTGCTTCGCCTTTATTTTCGAGCCAATCCTTGTATGGCTGGAGATTTATAAGCCGTTAAGCTGGAAATTTATATACTCCTTCCCGATTTACTTTATCATTGCCGTATTCGGTAAATGGTTTGTAGAAAAGATCAAATAAAACAGGGGACGGTTCTCTGTTCTAAGTTATTCAGACTTTCCTCCGTCTTCAAAAAAATTATCCTGTGATTCCTTCATATGATATATGCCTGTTTTTCTTTTTTCCCTTGATTTTTTGGCATAACAAATCATTATATTCGTATATAGATACCCAACTTTAAAATTGAATTTATATTTACACAAAAAACGCAGAATCATCGTTATTTGTGTAAATAGTATTTTTAGGTTTAAATTTGGTTATCTTTAAAGACAGCACACAGCAACCTAAAACTACATTTGGATAAGGGCGTTTTAAAAAATACATGACTTGTTTTACGAATGTCCGATGATCAATATATTCTATTTTTTTGAAATGCCTTTTGAACGG
>JAKSBV010000370.1 GCA_022360955.1 Bacillota bacterium | reverse complement strand
CCCCAACTGACAAAAGCAGGCTTTGACGACCGGATGATCTTAACCTTGATGCAGCCGATGCTGAACATGGTGTTTGACAAGTTTGTGAAGTGAAATCGAATAGGACTTGAGGGGATATGTATATAATCTGGATGTACATCATTCAAATGATAAGGTATGAAAATAAATATTTCTATATTAACCTGCGTCTCACAGGGTAGATGCTGCATGCGTTTTTTGGCATGCAGCATCTTTTTTGATTGGCTGTGTGCCGAAAACGTTCACAAATCTTTCCCATTTCCATCACGAATTTATCACAATTACTATTTATAATACAGTTAAAGATTTTAAAAGGATAAAAATGTTTGACTATATTTTTGTGAGGGAGGTCATCTTACTTGGTAAAAAAGCTTCTATCGAAAAAGATCATTACACTTGTTTTGGTTTGCATTGCCATTTTAGGATTGGTGTATGCCGGTTTTTTATACAAAACACAACCGGTGGAATCTGCTGCGGAAGATGAGAGTGTTAAAGAGCATGCGGTGAGGCGCGGCGATATCACCATTGATTTCATCGGCGATGGAAAAGCAGAGATACCGGTGGTCAATCTAGACTTTGGGATCAGCGGCATTTTAAGAGAATGCTATGCTGCTGTCGGGCAGGACATAAAAGCAGGGGATGTGGTTGCAAAACTGGACGATACGGATTATAGGAATAAACGCCAAGATGCACAAATCAACTATGAAAAAGCTGCAGCCAGATTAGAGCAAACGAAACAGCAGTACCAATTAAGTCTTTTAGCGGAGCAGGATAAGCTCAATGATTTGAAAGCAAAGTTTGAACAAATCGGTTTGGAATATCTGCCGATGCTTGAAATCCAAGATATGTATTCCGAGCAGGCGGTTGAGCTCAAGAGAGTCTCTTATGAAGAAGCCCAATCGGCCTATGGAACACAGCTTGAAAGATACAATATTCTTTCAAAGGACAGTAAAGACATTGAGATGGAGCAGGCCAATGTTGAAGCGGCCAAAATAGCCTTAAAGGTGGCAGAAGATAATCTCAATAATACTGTTTTGACTGCGCCTATGGATGCAAAGATTCTGGCTATTTCCTATAAACCCGGTGAAACGATTCCAACGGTCAAAGAAGCCGGTGAAGTGACCGCAAATACAAATCATTTCATGGTGATATCCGACGCGGAGAAGGTGGAAGTGATCGTGCCGGTATCGGAGATCGATTTATCCAATATTGCAATAGATCAGAAGGTTGAAGTGGAATTTGAGGCGTTTAACGGGCAGACCTTTTACGGTAAAACGGTATTCGTAGACGCGCTGCCTAAAATTGACGCCAGCGGCTTGGTAACTTATGATGTCACAATAGAACTTGACGGCGGCTTGGATAAAATCAAAACGGGTATGACATGTACGGTTTCATTTATCTTGAATCAGAGAAAGAATGTACCGGTGATTCCCAATAGATCCGTACGGATTGTGGAGGGGAAACAAGTGGTCCAGGTGAAAGATGAGCAGGGCCATGTGGAGCCCAGAACAATCAAGACGGGGCTGACAGACGGAACAAATGCAGAAGTGACAGACGGTCTTGAAATCGGAGAAATTTTGGTGATAAAAGAGAAAAACTAAAGGTGGATGTGACACGATGAGTTTGGTTGAAATTTTTAGAGCGGTGTTTATCAATATTTGGGCCAGTAAGTTTAAGGTTTTCCTTACAACCTTGGGTATCATTGTAGGTTCCGTCACCATTATCCTGGTGATTGGTATCGGAAAAGGCGGACAGGAAGATGTTGCAGAACAATTTAGAAATTTAAATGCCACCAGTATTTTTGTCATGCCCGCCCTTGGAAAGACAACCCAAGCGACACTTGGATTATCCGATGTGGAGGCCATCAAAGAAGGTGCGCCATCATTAAGTGATGTTACGATCATGGTTAGCGGTAAAGCGGATGCCAGTTATCGGAATACCTCGTATTCTGCCGGTGTAACCGGTGCCACGGAAGAGTTCTGCAATATCCAAAACCTAACGGTAAAATATGGTGCGTTTATCAGTCATTACGATAATGAAAGGCGGAAAAAGGTTGCCGTGATTGGTGATGAGATTGCGGAATTGTTCTACGGAGATGAGAAATCGGAAGCGGTAGGCACCGATCTTGTTATCAAAGGAAGAAGGTATGAGGTTATCGGCGTTTTGGAACGTGTGGGGGATAGTATGCAGGGATTTAGTCCCGATGAAGGCGTCATTGTTCCTTATGAGGCAGCAGAAAAGTATATTTTGGGCAGAACCCGGCCACGCATTATGGCTTTGGCAAAGGATGTAGATCATGTTGCCTCCGCCATTGAGGAAATTACGGAGGTATTAAACAAAACCTATCAGGGTAAAAGTGATGCATTTATGATAAGGGATGCGGGCAGCAGGGTGACCGCCGCCCAGGACTCCGCCAGAACGATGTCCGTCTTGCTCATTGCGGTAGCAACGATTGTACTAATTGTGGGCGGGATAGGCATTATGAATGTACTTTTCGTTTCCGTTAAAGAAAGGACGAAGGAAATCGGGATTTTAAAGGCAATAGGGGCACGCAGAAAGGATATATTGCTTCAATTTCTTATTGAAGCAATTGTGATCAGTACGTCCGGAGGGCTCATAGGCATTTTGCTGAGTATATTTGTGATGCCGCTGATGCAGTACTTTGATCTAAGAGTCATTCCTTCGTTATACGGTTACGTAATGGCGTTGGCCTTTTCCATTGCAACAGGTACGTTTTTTGGCTATTATCCTGCATCCAAAGCGGCGACGCTGCGACCGATTGAAGCACTTAATTATGAGTGATGGTTCCGGGTCTGGAGTTCGCGGGATTTACGAGGGTGCGGGAGTTGAGCAGATGATGTTAGTCATGAAAGGAGTTGTTGGGGCATGGACCGAAAAGGTTTAAAAATAATGCTGGTGGTTTTGAGTATGATGCTGTTGTTGATGGGGTGCGGGAAATCCGATGATGTGTCCGGGCCTGTGGCCGATAACAGTAAAGGTAATCCTGGCGGCAGGGGTAATATTTCATCGAGAGACAGACCGGATATGTATGGCAGAGTAGAAAGTATTTTGGGAAACGAGGTCAAGCTTTTAGTGGCAGAGATGCCGGAGAGGACCCGTTCTTCCGGAATGAATGCGGAGGAGAGAGAAGAAAAAAGATCTCAGATGCAGAATATGGGCCCGGAGAAGAGGCAGCAGATGATGCAGGACAGCATCAAGTTTACAGGGGAGACAGAAACGTTAATGATTCCTGTAGGCGTTCCGATTGCTTCGATGAAACAGGGAGAGACAGCCGAGATGGATCTGGGTGATATATATGAAGGCATGTTTTTGCAAATATGGTTTAATGAAGAAGACGAAAGCGGTGACAAAACGGTTAAAGCCGTACGTGCAGCGCAAGGAAGGTAATGATAGTATGCAGGATCATAGATTGATATCGATGAGCAATATTGATAAATCCTATCAAATGGGAAAAAATGAGTTGAAAGTGCTGAAAGAGGTATCCCTGGAAATAACGGCAGGGGAATTTGTTGCTGTTCTGGGCCCTTCCGGCTCCGGCAAATCCACCCTGATGAACATTATAGGGTGCATTGATGTTGCGGACTGCGGAGAATATGTCTTGGCAGGGGAAAATATAGAGGCCAAAACCGAAGACGGACTTGCACATATAAGAAATAAAGAAATCGGTTTTGTTTTTCAAAAGTTCAATCTTATCTCAAAATACACAGCGGTTCAAAATGTAGAGCTTCCGCTGCTTTTTAGAGGTATCGGCAGAAAAAAGGCCTGTGAAAAAGCGAAAAAGTACCTTGAGCTGGTCGGCTTAGGAGACAGAATACATCATAAGCCTACGGAATTATCCGGGGGCCAGCAGCAAAGAGTCTCCATTGCCAGGGCTTTGGTAGGCGAGCCCAAAATCTTACTGGCCGACGAACCGACCGGCAATCTTGATTCCCAGTCGGGCCGGGAAATCATGGACCTGTTTATGAAGCTCCATGCCGAAGGGAATACCATTGTATTAATCACCCATGATTCGGATGTGGGCAAGCAGGCGGAGAGAATCATACATGTCAGGGACGGAAAAATCTATGAAGAATAAAGAGATGGGCCCTCCGGCTCATCTCCTTATTTCAATCCATACGGTTGTTCCTTTGTTGATTTTGCTTTCAATGCCGTATTCAAAGTGATGGGCCTTCAAAATATTTTTGACAATCGCCATTCCCAGCCCTGTACCGCCGGCGTCTCTTTTTCTTGATTTATCTACCTTATAGAACCTATCCCATATATAGGGCAGATCTTCTTCTGGGATGCCTTTGCCCCTATCAATGATTTCGATTCTTATGCGGTCATGCCTGTTGGCAACGCTGAGCGTTATGTGGCCATTTTCGCCGGAATGGTTGATAGCATTGGTGATAAGGTTTAAAAATACTTGATGCATTTTATCTTGATCCGCATAGATCGATGTATGCTTATCGTCAATTTCTACGTCAATGGCTATATTCTTTTTGGCCGCGAGCAGAGAAAGCTTTTTTACAACGCTGTTGATGGTTTCCAAGACCGGCATTTTGATTATGTTTGGTTTGGCGTAGCCGGCTTCCGTCTGTGACAAATAGAGAATATCTTCCGTGATACCGTTGAGCCGTTCTGCTTCGTCTATAATGACCTGAAGATGCGCATCCCTATCCGCCTTAGCATCATCCATATCCGTCACTAATTCCGCATAAGCCCTGATTAAGCTGATGGGCGTTTTCAGTTCATGGGATACGTTTGCGATAAATTCTTTTCTGAATTTTTCAATTTGCCCCAGCTGTACGGCCATATCGTTAATGGTATCCCCTAAAATACCGATTTCATCTTTAGGCGTGGAGGGGACACGGGCCGTAAAATCTCCCGTTGCAATTTTTTTTGCCGTTTCTATCATTTTTAACACCGGCCTTGTAAAAAGTTTGGCAAATAATAATGCCAAAAGGCTTCCGATGATTAAAGATACCAATGTAATGACGGATAATTGCTTTTGCAAGAGGGAGATGGTTTCCCGGACAGGGGCCAGCGGTGTGTGCAACAGCACATTTCCCAGCAGTTTGCCGTCTTGCTTAACCGGAACCCCTACGATGATAAAGGATTCTTTCATGCGCGGGTGCCTTTTTTGCATGACAAAGGTTTCCCCTTTTAGAATATTCGACTGTATTTCGGCATCATTCAAAAAGACAGCCAAACTTTTTTTAAAACCGCCGTTTTCGTGAGGTAAATCGTTTTTTGCGTGAATGCCTTGTGTGCCGGCGAATAATATATTGTTCTCGGCATCAATAATAAAGATTCTTGCATTTACAGAAGCAATAAAGGACGCTATTTCGTCCGTCACTTTTTGGGAAACGGTTTTATCGTCCCCGGCAGTTGACATAAGAGAAGCTATTTTGGTGCCTTCCGCCAATAGGATGTTCGTCCTTTCCCGAGTATAAAATGTATTCAATAGGCCCACTTGAAATAACCAGATAATTAAAAGAATCAGCAGTACCAGCGACGTAATGCCAAGCCATAATTTACCCAATATGCTTTTCATGCAATTCTCCCGCCTTCCCTTCGTCCTTGCACGCTCAACAAATCCCTTGTTTCAGATTATGATTTTATCATTGATCATTCCTAAATTTATAGCCTGTTCCCCAGACGGTGCATATATATTTTTTATATTTGCCAAGTTTTTCTCTAAGCTGTTTGACATGGGTATCCACTGTCCTTAAATCGCCTATGAAATCATATCCCCAAACCTTATTTAATAACTGTTCCCTGGAATACACATGCTCCTGATTCCGGGCAAAGAAATACAAAAGTTCAAATTCTTTAGGGGTCAATGTGAGTTCTTTGTTCTCTAAAAATGCCTGTTTAGACATAGGTCTAATCTCTAAAACGTCTATCTTTACGGTATTTTCATTCCGTTTATCCTCTTTGCTTCTTCTTAGAACGGCCTTGATTCTTGCAACCATCTCCCTGGGGCTGAAAGGCTTTGTGATATAATCATCTACGCCCAGTTCAAAGCCGAAAAGCTTGTCATATTCTTCACCCCGTGCAGTCAGCATAATAACCGGGAGCGAGGCATTTTTGCGCACTTCCCTGCAAACCGTCCAGCCATCTATGGCCGGCATCATAACATCTAACAATATAAGCGAAAAAGATGATGCCTTTATTTTCTCCAAGGCCTCTTTCCCATCCCTTGCTTCTTCAACCCTATACCCTTCTTTTTGCAGGTAAATGCGAATAACCCGGCGCATTTTTTCTTCATCATCGGCGACAAGAATTCTGATATCTTGCATGTATAACCTCTCCTTACCTCTTCACGTACAATTATCATATCATAAAAATAGTTAAGTGTTGAGCGTTTGTTGTTCACAGTTTATAATGTTTTTTTGATGTTTTTGTCCGCTGCTTCGCTAACAGATTTTACACCTTTCCATAATGTGCTTCAATTTAAATAAATACGCTAATATGCAATAATCACCATTAAAAAGTTCACAAAAAGTTTACAATTTGGCCACAATTAAAAGCTATACTTTATGTAAACCAACAAGAAATGAAATACGACAAAGAGGTGGGAACAGGCAATGAACATGAAGAGAATGGCAAGCTTATGTATTGTGATGATTGTAATACTTTTGACAGCTGTGACACCTGGCTTTGCGGAAAGTGTGCTGACATCGGATATTGGTGACGAATATATAAAGGCGGCGGTAGAGCGGTTAAATGCTTTGGGTATTATCGACGGTATGGATGATGGCAAATACCATCCGGAGGCCCCCGTCACAAGAGAACAACTTGCCAAGATACTGGTTGTAACCTTGGGATTGGAGGATAGCCTGCCAACGCAAGCCGAGACATCTTTCAAGGATGTGGATGCCGACAGGTGGTCTGCCGGATATATTAGTGCGGCTGCTGCACAGGGTCTTATCAAAGGGTATCCCGATGGTAGGTTTCAACCGGAGAAGAAGGTCAGCTATGCGGAAGCCCTAACAATGCTTATCCGGTGCTTGGGATATGCGGACCAGGATTTACAAGGCCCATGGCCGGAAAATTATCTAACCCAAGCGGAGGCACTCAATATTACGGACAACCTCACTTTTTCACCGGCGGAGAGTGCCGATAGAGGGGCCGTGGCAGTCATGACGAATCACACGCTGGATGCGCCGGTGCGAGAACAGGATTCTTCATCGGAGGTTAAAACTTTGCTGAGCCTGAGGCAAAAGGTGGACGAAGAAGGAAGCGGACAAGAGCAGGATGCGCTTGAACTGACCTTGGAAAAGGCCATTGAAGCGGCATTACAGGATAACCCGGCGATCGAACAGGCCCAATTGGCGTTGGAAGACAGTAAGGTAAAATACGAAAGAGGAGAATTCTCCATTAAAAAGGTTGAAGACAGCATCAAGGACATATATGGGAAACATTCTTTGACGTACTTGGAGCAGAT
>JAKSBV010000046.1 GCA_022360955.1 Bacillota bacterium | reverse complement strand
CTGCACCAGCAGCAACGTTTCAATCTTATGGGGCCCCAGATCGAATACAATGGTGTCACCATACATCCCGATATCCCCAAGCGGTGTTTCGTCCAGACGCACTCTTTTGACCGCTCTGACGGGCAGCATAGTTGTTATTTTCACCTTTTGCTTTTCCGATGTGGTATTCCATACCCGCATGATGATACCGCTTCCGTCTTCTGAAGCTTTTAATGCCGAAATCATCACATTGCCTACAGGCTCAATATTAAAGAAGCTGTTCGTACTTGACAGGTTGCCTTCCATCGGAACCCCTTGGATTGCTTTGATATCCACTTTATATTGATACGCCTGCCCCAGGACCTCTCCCTCATCCCAATCTCCGGTATGTGGATAAAGGGCATAGTGATATTCCAAATCGCCAAAGGAATGGAGTCCGGTATATTGATCAAATTCTTCCGGCGTCATATCCGTATTGGCCGTCATATAGGCCCGATGTGTCCTCAATAATGTAAGGGCAATGGTTCTGTCCGCGTCATCTTTTACTTCATATTCACGCAGTCCCTTGTTCAATACCGCAAGCCCCACTTGACCATCGTTGACGTCAACAAAGTTCTGCATGGGTTGAAAGGGGAAAAACGGCTCAAAATTGTCTCCGCTCTGCGTCCAGCGAATCTTTCTCTTTTCAACGGCAAAAGCACTTTCCACCGTTGCGTAGTCTGTTTTTACGCCGCTGGGGAGGTTGACACATAATTTATGGTCCCGGGCCTCGTTACGCAAACGGGTCTTAATTTTAAGCACTTTTGCACCCTTTTCCAACGTCAACCAGCAGGTAATCGGGATTTCCGTCATTTCACGCAAACGGTCCCGTACATCCACCGTTGCAGCCGCAGGCACTTTCATTGTTAATTCAATCCGATACCTTCCCCGGAGCAAGTTGGATTCAAGCATTGTGATATTGGCCCCACTGCCAAGGCTGGTGAAAACCGGATTGCGCTGGGGTTGATTGCTGATATGTGCGCTGCCCGTTTCACCGCTGTCGGTGAAGTAGTGCAGGTTTTCCATCCATCTGCCCGTTTCCTTGTGGCATAATGAAAAGGTCCCGTTCGGGTGGATAGTGACCTTTAGATATTCATTTTCCAGCACTCCGTTTTCCCTTGCAATGAGGGGCCGGTTCGGACCCGTTTCCGGATGTTTCACATAGTTTGGCCCACGGAATCGCAGAGCATAGGTTGTGTAGCCCATCTGAGGCATTTCCGCATTGAGCAGGATACGCCTTCTGTTTGCCGGGAATTTGATTGCCTTTGTATCCAGCTCTCTTTCTACACCGATTTTGATTTTTTCGCAGCTCAGCACTTCATATTCCATTTTACGGCCTTTTTCATCAACGATATCAAAATATTCGCAGTCAGGAATGCCTTCCACGCCAATATCCATCACTTCCGCATTTGCTGCCTGGGGCAGATCGACGGTCAGAGGCACCACCTCCTTACGAGGCTGATCGGACATATTGAATAAAGTAATCGTATGGTCCGTATCCTTGCAAAAAGATTTAGCCGTATCGATATTACTCACCAATGCAATAATACTCCGGGCGGTGACTTCTTCCACAACCGTTTTTGCGATTGAAAAATTGTACAGCATATCTTCGTGGGCCCGATCTACGGCGGCACCACAGATGGTATCATGGGCATGGTTTTTCAGAAGGGCCGCCCACGCTCTCTCCAAGGTGATTTTAGGATATTCTTTTCCATAGAGGGAAGCAATGGCTGCAAAGGGTTCGGCCTGATAGATCAAATGCGTTTCCACGGCATCATTCAATACCTTCAGCTTTGTTCGGGAAGCATGGGTCGCTCCCAGTAATGCGTTAAATCCGTACTCTACGGCAGGATACCTGAGTTCTCCCCTATGTACGTGCATTTCTTTACCCTTCATTTCCTCTATCAATGCGTCCATATAGTCATCCAGGGAATTTTGGATCAATTCCACATCCGGTGATATGCGGTTCAATTTTTCTATCATTTCCGGCAAAAGTGCAAAGGGCTGATCATTGTCCTCCATATTCATCGCCAGCAAATGCTTTCCTACCGCATAAGGCCTTGCCTGATTCAGGATTGCATCCATTGTTTTTTCAAGAGCCTCCGGGTCCTGATTAAATTGAACCTCTTCCTTCAAAAGTACAAATCCTCTTTCATACAAGCCTTCGTCGCACATATGAACGGGACAATGGTTTCTATCATAGGTATATGTAAGGTCCCTGCACGGTTTTCCAAGTACCAGCGGCTGATGGACATAAAAGAACCAATTCGTTCTTGTCACCTCGTCAAAGGTTTTAAGGGTGTACAGCTGCGAACCGTCCAGCCCTTCCCACTTAAAAAACGGCGGCAAAACATGTTTGTTGGTGCCCCGGTAGAATATTGCCGTATTGATGCCGAATCCCTTATAAATCTGCGGCAGCTGCGAGGTCTGTCCGTAAGACGTTGCCGTATATCCTGAATCCATCCCTCCGCCAAACGCTTTGGCCATTCCGGTGCCCAGCAGCAAATTTCTGATCAGTGATTCCGGGGCCACGGTAAAGGTCTCCGGCAGCGTGTACCAGTTTACGATCGACATTTTGCCCGATGCTATTAATTGTTGGATTCGTTCTTTATTCTCCGGACGTATGGTTAAATAGTCTTCCAGTACAATGGTACCCCCGTCCACACAAAAGCATTTATAATCCGTCTTGGTTTCCAACAAATCGATGATTGTATCCATCAATTCAACGAGACGGGACTTCGATTGTTCCGCCGTATGTCTCCATTCCCGGTCCCAGTGTGTACCGGATATTACATGCATTAGATATTTTTTTGACATAAGCCTTCCTCCTGTTAAAATAGAAATAGATACGCCGGGCTGTAGATCGCCGCCCATTATTTCAGCCCGGTAATAGAAATGCCCTCTACAAATTTTTTCTGGAATATGAAATAGATGATTACTACAGGCAAAAGGGTAGAGATAATAGCAGCCTGCTGCAGGGTCGCCAAATAATCACCGGTTGCATGTCTGTCCACAAAATACAGCAAACTCAGTTGAACAGGAAATTTCGACGGTTCATTCAATATGATCAGCGGCCAGATATATTCATTCCATTTGTCTGTGAAAGTAAGTATACAATAGGTGGCCAGTGCAGGCTTGGACATGGGCATAATGATTTTATAAAATATTTGGAATTCTCCCGCACCGTCTAATACGGAAGATTCTACGATTGAGTCGGGGATCGTCTCCATAAATTGTTTGGCAATAAATATGCCCATGATACTGACCAGCCCGGGGATAATCAGCCCTGCAAGCTTATCCGTCAGGTATAAGTCTCTTGCCATTAGAAAATTAGGAATGAGCAATGTCTCGTACGGGACCATCAAGGTCGATAAAAACATCAGAAAAACAAAGTTTTTCCCCCTAAACTCCTTTTTGGCCAGCACATATCCCACCATCATAGCAATCATTGCACTGATAAAGGTGAACACCGATACGTAAAACAGGCTGTTCAAATACCCTCTTCCCAGCCTGGCGCGACGCCATGCTTCCGGATAATTTTCAAAATTCCAGCTTTCAGGCAGGAATTTTAACTCTGTAGCCCTTTCAAAAAAAGATTCAGGCTGAAAGGAACGAATAATGGTAAAATAAAAAGGGAATATTTGCAATAATGCTAATATGATTAGTAAAGTATATATACAAATATTGAGTGCCGTTGGTTTGGATCTTTTCATTATGGCCTCCTTTATAGATAACACATTGTAAAATGTGCGTTATCTTTACTCATACGAAACCTGTTCACCCTGAATTTTAAACTGGATGATGGTCATAATCAGAATAATCGCAAAAAGGATAAAGGACATAGCAGAAGCGTATCCCATCTGATACTTGTCAAATCCGTCGGTATAAATTTTATACACCACGGAATACGTCGCATGAATCGGCCCACCTTTTGTGATGAGCTGCATAGGCGCCAAAGCCCTAAAACCTTCGGTCAATGAAAACGTACCGGTCATGCCCAGTATTAAATTAAGGAAAATGATGGGTTTCATCAACGGTAATGTAATTTTAAATAAAATGGTACTTTTTTTGGCACCGTCCACTTCTGCCGCTTCATAAAAGGTTTTTGGAATTTGTTTTAGCCCTGCCAGGAAAAACAGCATCGGGAACGAAAAACCCATCAAAAACGGCCATAGCATAAGAGAAGGCAGTGCGATATCAGGATTATCAAACCAGGCAACGGCGTCTACACCGAATAAACCCAGAAGCCTATTGATCAATCCATAGGGGCTGGAGGAAAAAATCCTTTCCTGAATGGATGTAAAAACAACCTTTGATATCAAGGCCGGCCAGTACAAAAGCGTTCTAAAGAATACGCTCCCTTTCGAAATATGATTGACCATCAATGCCACTAAAAACCCTATCACCAATGGTCCGACGGCCATTGCCAATGCCCACAAAACCGTATTAATCAGTGCTATCCTAAAAACTTCATCTTTAAACAAAATCGTAGTATAATTGCTGAACCCTACAAAATTAGCTTCAGAAAAAATGTCCCAATCCGTAAAACTTAAGCCAAAGGCTCTAAAAAATTGAATTACAAAAAATACGCCCCAATGTAGTAACGGATATGCCAATAGGGAATAAGCTACAATCTCATTTTTGTACTTTTTCTTGAATGCCGCCATAAACCCTTTTTTCTCCGATTTCATTTGCTCACCCCATTCCATCGGTTATATGGATACGAGGACCCGCATCCATATGTTAATTAACACGTTGTGCTAAAGATAGCACACTGTAAAGTTGGAAATATGATCGTACTCCGGCAACGGGTATTCCAAGACTAAAAAGTAGTTGAGGGCTGAGAGATGAGGGTTGAGAATGTCCCCAGTATTGCACCACATCTCGTTGCTATTTTACTCTCCGTCCCTGTTTAGTCTTTTTCCGAACTCCGGTTTATCCATACCATTATATTTCTAGTGCTAATGTTTATTATCTTTACTTGAATTAATGTAAGGGAACATACTGTACCGGAAGCCGGAAGTCAGACAGCAATGCATTGAACCCTCTCCTGCCGGGGCAGTTTCCGCCCTCTGACCTCCGATCTCCGGTTTATAATGTTATTTCACTTTTGCAAGTGCTTCGTTACTCTTTGCAACCGCACCGTCAAGCGCTTCTTGAGCGGTCTTCTTGCCTGTTAAGGCTTCCTGGATCGCTATATTCATATGCTCCGCAATTTCAGGCCACGCCGGGGTACCGGGTCTTGCCTTTGCAATCTTGAGCTGGGCCAAGAATGCTTCCCACGCCGGGGTTTTGAAATATTCATCCTCGTAGGCCTCAACCAGACTCGGCATAAGATTCGTCTTCTTCGAGTAAGTGACCTGATATTCCTTATTGGTTGCAAGGAATTTTACAAATTCATAGGCTTCTTGTTGTGCCTTACAGCTTGTCAGCACACCTATACTGTAAAGTCCCAGTCCGGAATGTCCGGGAACGCCGTCCTTTAGTGCCGGCATTGTCGTAATGCCGAAGTTTGCCTGAGCATCTTCTCCGGTAATGACAGGCACATTCCAGCAGCCCATATCCAGCATGCCGACGTTGCCGTCATAAAATTCCGGTTCAAGATAAACATTCGGCGGCACCACTTCATGTTTGTGTACCAAATCAACCACTTTCTGCAGTGCTTCTACACCTTCCGGGCTGTTATATACGGCTTTTGTCCAATCTTCGTTAAGCACTTCCCCCCCGTTTCTCCACAGCCAGAAGTTCCACTGGAATGCCAGCCATCCGCTCGTGCCGGAAGTCACAGGCACCGTATAGGCATAGGTGTCCGGTAAATTCAGCGCTTCGATCGCTTTGCCTACCTCAATGATTTCCTCATAGGTCTTAGGAGGCTCTTTTCCGGCTTTGTCGAGTATATCTTTGTTATAGAAAAAAGCAATGGTGTTGGCATCAAAGGGCAGTGCATAGACCTGCTCCTTGTACATACCGGCTTTCCATGTCGATTCAATGAATTTGTCCTTAATGTCATTTGCTCCGAATTGTGTAAGGTCTACAAGCTGTCCTTTAAATCCCAAGGCCGGTGCAAAAACGGAGTCGAGTTTTGTGATGTCGGGAGCAGTCTTTCCTGCTATTGCAACCTTTAACTTATCGTATGTATCAAAGTTCGGCTGCCATTGCGGAACAATTTTGACATGGGGATTAACATCCCTATAAGCCAATATTGCGTCCAGTAATATGGCTTTAAATTGATCGCCTTCCGCCCACCAGATTTTTAATTCAACAGGTTTTTTTGCATCATCTTTCGATTTTTCCCCTTGATTTTGATCGTCTTGTTGTCCGGGCTGCTCTTCCGGGCTCGTATTTCCGCACCCTATCAGCCCTACGAGTGTAATAAGCAAGCATACGCACAGCACTAATGATAAGAGTTTTCTAGACTTTTTCATGTGATACCATTCCTCCTTTGACAATTTTAAATCTTACGATAAGGTTGTGATAAATATAGAATAACCGAATACGGGAAATATAGTTTTGCAATCACCTCCTATATTTCTTGCGGAACACCCTTTTATGTTCCGTATGTATTCCTTTAACAGGCCGGACCCTTGTACGGATCAGGTAAGATAACAAACTGCAACCCAAGCATACTATTTATACAAATAACGATGGTTTTGCGTTTTTTGTGTAAATATAAATTCAGCTTTAAAGTTGGGTATCTATACACCATCGGCCTGCAAAATGCTTTCTTTGGTGAAAACGGCGCCGACTTCATACTGAATGGTTCCGTATATTGCATTCCCATGTGGTTAACCGGTTAAATAACAGTTCCAAAAATTACTTCTTCGGACATACCGTACAGGATTCCCCTTTAAAGGTCTTTGCCTCAACAATAATCCTTTTTTCATCAACAGGTTCCTTTTTAATTCTCTTCAACAGCAGTTCAACAGCTAATTTTCCCATTTTTCTGTAATCAATCAAAACGGTTGTTAGACGGGGTTCCAGCATGCCGCTATAGTCGTCTCCCCCTAACGCAATGACCGAAATATCATCGGGTATGCGATACCCCTTCTTTTCCAACACATCATAGACTCCAACCGCAACGTCGTCGGAACAGGTAATCATCGCCGTCACTTGAGGATTGTTTTTCAACAGCTCGCTGCAGGTAACCTTCCCGGTTGCGGCGGTGTTATCACTATTGTATACCAGAGAAGGATTAAAAGGGATTCCGTATGCACCTAACGCCTCTATATATCCCTTCAATCTATCAAAAGTAATCGTCATATTCGGTCTGCTGTTCAAAAAACCAATCTCCCTATGTCCCAGCTGCAACAAGTGCGTCGTCGTTTTGCAAGCCAAATCTACATTGTTGACATCTATGTAGAAAATCCCTTCATCAATCTCATCGGACGGTCTGCCGATCAATACGAAAGGAATGTGTTTGTCAATCATCTCCAAGATCCTGTCGTCTTCTATAATCGGGGCATGTATAATCGAGCCGTCAATGGGGTCCGACCTTGCAATCAAAGTGGTGTGCACCTGCTCATAATCATCCGTACACGCATCCAACAAAACCTTATAGCCGCATTTGGCGGCAGAGGTCATAACGCCATTGATTAAATCACCATAAAAATGCTTAAATTTCTCTTTGCTGTTTTCAAGCAAAAGCCCAATGATATTTGTTCTTTTGGTAACCAAACTGGATGCCATCCTGTTAGGGTAATAATTCAGCTCTTTACAAACTTCCAACACCCTTTGCTTTATTTCTTGACCGACCGGCTTTTTCTTTGTAAATACATTGGATACCGTAGCTTTTGAGACACCGGCAGCCTTTGCAATGTCATTGATTGTCGCCATCATAACCTCCAGTAAAACGTTTAATAATTCATTTTATTATTTCAGCAAATCTACTACAAAAATAGGAAATAATCGTATTGTCACTGTGCAAAACGCACTAATTTTATTCGGAGTTGGTAAAACGGTTAATTTCCTTGATATTAATATATATTCGGCATTCATTCCAAAAATCCTTCTTTTTTTTAAAAAAAATTGTGCAGTTTTTTATTGTATGGATGGCCAGAGATCGGAAGTCAGAGGGCGGAGGTCTGAATGCGACGAACAGGAGAAGAAAGCAGGCAACAACAAGGCATTGTCAACGGCAAGCAATCCATTTTCAACCCTCAGCACTCAACCTTCAACTGTTTTTCAGCCTTGGAATATCAGTTATTGGAATAATTTTCTTCACTTCAAATTTATGTACTCCCCGTTGCCGGAGTACGATTATATTTCAATCTTTCAATGTGTTACCTATAAATACAAAAATCATTCCTAAATCGAAAAAATCGGCCGGGAATGATTTAGAAAGATTTCACGATATAGATTAATATAATAAATGACATACCTATTCGGGAAAGTGACATGGGTCCAAACCCTCAAACACACGAAAAGCGTGTGGGTCCAACCGGAAATCGGACTAAAAAATTCTTCAACAATATTTATGAAATTCGGATTTCAGACTTCCGACCTCTAATTTCTGCCTTCCGCATGTCCCATTGCCGTTATGCGCTCCATCACCCTCTGCTCATAAGTATCCCAATCTTTATGATCCGTATCTATTTCAACACATGGTATCTCCAATTTATCGCAAACTGCCTTCAACTGCCCGTACCCTTCAAATATCCTTTTATGGAATGCTATAGATTCTTGCTCTATTCTATCCTTTTCACCCCGCCGGTTTACCCTTTCTCCTCCTTCTTGCTCACTTACCTTATAAAGCACAACCAAATCGGGAAGCTTCTCTACAAACATCTGCGTCACTTGCAGGATGAAGTCCGTATTGATCCCTCTCCCATAACCCTGATAAACCACCGAAGATAGAAAGTTCCTTTCACACAGCACATGAATGCCTTGATCCGTATATGCTTTAATCTCCTCAATCAACTGCGCACGATTGGCGGTAAATAACGCGAGTTCGCACATGGGATTGATTTTGTTGTCTTTATCCTGAAGCAACCCACGGATCTTTTCCCCTATGGTATTTTCTCTTCCCAGTTCCCCGCCCGGTTCTCGAAAATGAACCGTTTTCATGCCCCGTGCATTCAAACGCCCCACTATTTTTTTCGCCTGGACGGATTTGCCGGAACCGTCCGGCCCTTCAAATACGATATACATACCTTTTTTTCCCATCTTACAAGCTCCTAAAAAATTCTTTTTTCTCCTTTGACCCACCGCAGCTCATTTTGCCTTCGGGACAAGCAGCCGCAACACATACGGGGCCGGAGTGCTTAAATATGGTCGGAGCCACTGCACGTACCAGTTTTAGCATTTCTATGGACAATTCCCTAATTTCCCACTGGGCCCTTTCACAGCACCGGTGGTGAAAGAAATTTTGCAGACTCCGTGCATTCATGGTTACAATCATCTTTGTCTCACAGGCATTGGGCAGCACATACCGTGCATCTTCAATGGCCTTTTTTTCCGCTATACGTCTAGCCTGCTTTTCTGTTTTGCCCTGCCCGATCAATGTCCGATAGTGTTTTGATGCGAGCATATCCGCCAATTCATTGTAGGTCTGCTGGTCCTGTGCCATTGCCTGCATGAATATTTCTTTGGCCTTGGGCTCGCAGGCTATTTCCGGCGGAACGACATATTCAAATTGTCCTTCCTTCACATACCGCTGGGATTTCACACTGAAACTGGCAATTCTATGACGGGTTATCTGTGCCAGCAGACTTCTGCTGACCCCTTCTACACCAAAAGTAAAGCATACATGCTCAATAGGGCTTTCATGCCCTAAAGCCAGTAACCTTTCCAAAAAGTCCTCTGTCTTTTCCGGTGTTAAACCTTCCATAATCCCTTCTATGCCGGAACTGGAATAACACAACTTGGCTGCTGCCGCTATGAGCTTCTGAGGCTCACGCGTATACTGCAAAAGTTCAACCTTTAATGCCGTCATTTCTATTCCCCCATTTGTTTTTTCATCTATTTTACAACTTGTACTGGTTTAAACTAAGCACTAAGAATTTGTTGAGCGTTGAGGGCTAAGGATCTATCTCCTACAGTGCATCATACGTTGTTTATGCAGCACAGCAACGACTCCCTCGCTTTCACTCACTCCGTTTCGAAACACTCAAACCATCCTCCCCACCCCTCACTCCCAACTACCTAATCCCCTTTTATCTTCTCCCAAATCACCGTCAAGGCAAACTTCGGCAGGGCCATCATGCGTTTATAACGCCAGGGCTCTTTCATTAATCGGTAAAACCATTCCAATCCGTATTTACAATAAAAGTCCGGTGCTCTCCGGGCTTTCCCCGCAAAGACATCCAAACTGCCACCAATGCCCATACAGACTTTAACGTTCAGCTTATCACGATTGTTGTAAATCCATTTTTCCTGTTTGGACATCCCCAGACATACAAAAAGGATATCGGGCTTTATTCGATTCACGTCTGCAATGATTTGCTGCTCCTTTTGTTCGTCAAAATATCCGTCCTGTGTACCTGCAATGCGAATGCCGGGATATTGCTTCTCCAAGTTTTCCTTCGCCGTTTCGGCAACCCCGGGCGCTCCTCCCAGCAGAAACAACGTGTAGCCCTTTTCCGGCAGCTTTGTGATCATCCTTTTGGCTGTGTCAAAACCTGCCACCCTCTCTGCAAGAGGCTTTCCCAGTATTCCGGACGCGTAAACCACACCAATCCCTTCGGCAATCACCAAGTCACCGCCATTCAAGACCTGCTTCAATGCCCCATCTTTGCGTGCAAGCATAATCATTTCGGAGTTCGGCGTAAAAACCATACGCAGTTTTTCACCCTTTAAAAACGCCCAAATCTTCTGTTCCGCCTGTTCAAGCGTAACCATGTCAATATTTACACCCAGCACGTCCAGCATCTCTCTCATCTTTTCACCTGCTTGTCCAAAAGCTCAACTGCCAATTTCGCATTTTCCAGCGCTTTTTGCTTTAAATCCGCGGTAACTTGTTCCAGCTCTTTTCTCACGCTGTCCCTTTTGTTCCAGACCTCATCTACCAACTGCCTCAATTTCTCGGTTTCCAATTGGGTGACATCCCCCGCCGATTTTTGACGGACATATTCTAAAAAGCCTGCCACTTTCGGCTCATATACCAGGCCGATTAACGGAACCCCCAGGCTGGCGGCATAGATAAGCGTATGCAGTCTCATACCGATAAGCATATCCATTTTTTTCACGATCCCCAAAGTCTGCAAAACACTATATTGATTCTCGATAATATAACCTTTCCCTTTCATCATGGAAACAATCTTTTGGGCAATGGGGAGATCTCTAGGGTATTGCATCGGGATAAACACCGGCTTTGCATTGTATTTTTCAATCATATAGTCGGCTATTTGCGCAATGACTGCGCCGTATCTTTTCTCATGTCCTTTCCAATCTCTCAGCGAAAACCCTATTAACGGACCGGAACAATCTATCTTTTCTTTTTGAAATACTTCATCAACCGCATGTCCGTCTACAGCTTCCAATGTCAATGCAGGATCTGCCGTTACCAGGATAGGCGGCTTTTGAATGTCCAGCCTACGCAATTCCTGCCTGGAGCCTTCCTCCCTTAAGGTAATCATATCTACCTGATTTACAATTCTTTTGGTCAGCTTTCGGTTCGCCTCTTTATAAATCGGACCGATGCCGTTGGCGTATACCATGACTTTCAGTCCCATCTTTTTGGCCATCCATATAATGCTCAGATAATACATTAAGGATTGGGTACTGGTAATATCCTGAATAAGACTTCCGCCACCGTTTATCAACAGTTTTGAGCGTTTCATCGCCCATAGGATTTGAAACACATTAAATCGGTTGATCGCATCCACACCGTAGATTTTTTTTGTCTCTTTGGGGTTCATGGACAACACCAGTATTTTGATGTCCTTTTTAAACATGCGAAGACTATCAATCATTGCCATCAACAGGGCATCATCACCACTATTTTTAAATCCGTAATACCCGGATACCATTACGTCATACATAAGTTTTGCTCCTTTGTAGTTCGGCGTTTGGAGTTGGGTGCCCGGAGAAGAAACCGAAACCGTTAACCCTGAACCCTCAACTCTAAACCAATATTAGTTTTTTTATAGATCGAACGTACTACATGTTCTTTGATTCGAAAAGCAATTGCCTATAAACTTCAATATTATCCCGGGCCATTTTTTTGACCGAATATCTTTCTTCGATCGTTTGCCTTCCCAAATCTCCTACCCTCTTTTTCTCATCTTGATCCATTTGGTTGAAAACATGCAGTACATCTCTTTTCAACAATTCCCGGCCAGACTGCTGTGATCCGCGGCAGGTAAAATTGCTGTTAATGGCAGTAGGCAGCTTTTGTTCATCAAAAATACCGATATAACCTTCGTTTCCTGCCAAAATAACCGGTTTTGCAGCCGCCATTGCTTCCAGCGCAGCCCGGCTGACACCGACAAACAAATCGGCCGAAGCCACAAATTTATTAATATCGGTTCGCGGACCGGTCATTACAATGACACGACGTCCCAGTTTTTGATTCATTTCGTTCACTTTTTCATTTAACCGTTCGAATACATTTCCGCCACCTACAATGACAACCTCCAAATCGGCCTTTTCTTTGACCAGCTCAGGCACGATTTCAACCAACTGGAATGCAATATCGCTCCTGTCACTATCCAATCTGCTGATGGTTACGATACGGTAACCACTATCCTTAAGCTTAAAATCCTCCTTGATGTCACTGAAATCAACATGGGGAGAAAATTTTTCCGTATCTATGCCATTGATGGTTACTTTGATATCTTCTTCACGTACTTGGTAGTTCTGCATCAGATATGTCTTAATATCTTCACTCACCGCAAGGGTCTTTTGTCCCCAATTGGTAATATATTTTAATCCCCACCCCGTATTGAATACCCAATGGGCAGTCGTGACAAAGGGAAATTTCATTTTTTCGTGCAGCAGACCGCATATAAATGCGGGAATCCGGGCATGGGCGTGCACCAGATCAATTTTTTCCTCCCTTATCACTCTCTTTATGGACTTGTACGATTTTATCACATTATGGGGTTGCTTATTATGTAGGGGCACTTTATAATGTTTGATGCCGCACTCCGACAGCTCCTTCTCATAAACACCGCCATTGGAAGCCAAGATCATGTTCAATCCTTGCTTTTGCAGCTCTTTTGCAAGCTCTACCACATGTGTCTCCGCTCCCCCTATTTCCAATCCCATTAATGTCATCAAGATATTATCATTCTTTTGCTCCATTATTTAGCAACTCCCACTATTTTCTTAAATTTTTTCAATGTTGTATTAGGCCATATGGCATACCGCTTCAATTCGTACGGATTGCTATCCTGTGCCACACTGCCCTCTTTCGTTGTAAAGGCCATTTTAAAACCAAGGTCTTTTAATATATCAATTGTTGCTGCATTATATGCGCCATAGGGATAAGCAAAATACTTTGAACTTAACAATTGTTTGCTTACAGCCAAATCTTCTTTAATCTTCTGATCCGATTTACAAAGCAAATAGGCAACGCCGTCCGCTTTGCTGTGCATCGCATGGGTATGGCTTTCAAACTCAAATACGTCCTTGCTCTTCTCCATTTCTTCCCAGCTAAATCTCGTAAGTGCATCAGGATCAAAGGGTTGGGGCGTGCCGGCCACCTCTGCCGTTATCATAAACACCGCTGCCTTTAATCCGTATTTCTTTAATATGGGATAAGCATAGATGTAATTGCTTAAATATCCGTCGTCAAAAGTAATTAAAAGGCTTTTTTCCGGTAACGTGATTTCTTTATCCAAAAACTTTTCCATCTCGGCAAGGGTAATGGTATGAAAACCTTGTTCATGGAGAAACTTCATTTGTTCTTCAAATTTGTCCACCCCAATAACCGCACCGTTCTCTTTGAATAATTTGTTCTCTTCGTCTCTTAGCATATGATGGTACATTAATACCGGTATCTTTTCGGCAATAGAACCCGTTGCTTCCCTTCCGGCCTTACCCTGATCAACATGATCTTTTTCCCCGCCTTCTCCGATATGAACGATAGAAGTTTCCACACCTAAAACAGGTTGCGGGCCGGTGTTTTCTTCCGTTCCGGCTTGTGGAGGATGTTGATTTTTTTCTATAGGTATAAACTGCTTTTTATCTTGTCGTACCGTCATTTGACCCGCACCCAAAAAAAGAGCAATCGTACCAATCATTATTAAACAAATCGGCAGCCACCGCTTACCTCTTTTTTGTCCTCTATCCCTTTCCAACCTTTCACCTTCTCCGCTTCAAATTTGTTATCCGGCGTTTACGGATGATCATCCCTACTAGAGATAGAAATATAATCGTGTGGAAGTATATAAACCGGAGATCGGAATATAACCGAACAGGAACACAAAGTAATCAGCGACAAGGTCTCGCAAACGGTCCACGGTTCATTCTCAACCCTCATCTCTCAGCCTTCAACTATTTTTCAGATTCGGAATACCTGTTGCTGGAATACGATTATATTTCCAACTTTACTGTTTATTATCTATATTCCATACTCAATTATATGCTAACCGGTAGATAAATTCAATTCATTATTTTATATATGGGTACATTTAATATAGTTAAAAAAATTTATGTACCTGAGATCGGAAGTCAGAGCTCGGAATATGACCAAACAAGGAACGGAAAGTAATCAGCAGCAAGGTGTCGTGAACTGTGTCATGAAAAAGTTTAATGTAGGAAATAATGTCATTTTCTTTGTTAATAAAACTTAATATCCGATTAACAGAATTTTAAGATTTAACCCCTTGTGATCTATATACACAGAATTGGAAATACTATATAATAAGTATAGTTTGACGTTAACGGTTCCCAGCCGCCGTGAACGGTTAGCCGCAAACTATGAACTTACCAAAAGAAAGGACCATACCTATGAGAACCAAAAAAATCACGATAGCGGTCTCTATACTGCTGGTTATATTTTTCATCCTCAGTATGCTGGCCCCTGTTTTTGTAAACGCAGCAGAAATACTTATCTATGAAAAAAGCGCCGAAGAGACTGTGACCAAAGGCGTTACCAGAAAAAACATCGTACGCTACACCACCGACGGATGGCTAAATATTAACGTCATTAAAGCCGACCTGACCGAGCAATACCTCAGTGCGGACTTACTAACCGACCTCCAAGGCGGCAATCATATGGATAATGTACTGAACCTGGCACAAGAAAATAATGCGGTGGCCGCCATCAATGCCGACTTCTTTCAAAGGCTGCGCGGAACTTCAGATATGGGTTCGTCCATAGGCCTCCAGGTCAAAGACGGAAAATTACTATCTACACCTGCCCACCAGGAGGGAATGTCCGTCATGTCCATAGACCGGCTAAAAAATATATTGTTCGGGTCTTGGACGTATCAGATTACGATTACGGCACCTAACAATAATACGGCTACAGCGAAGCATATCAATAAATATGATCCCCTTGATTCCATTGTCATCTATGACCGGAACTGGAATATCCATTCTCTGGGTTCCGATAACAATAAGGTGGAAGTAGTCGTGGAAAACGGTATCGTACGCGAAATCCGGCGTGAAATGCCCCCGGTGGAAATTCCGGAAAACGGATACATCATATGTAACCTGCCGGAATATGATCCTTTTTTAATTGATAATTTCCAGGTAAGCGACCCGGTGCAATTGGACATCGTCACCCAGCCGGATTTTAAAGATCTGGCGCTGGCTGTCGGAGGCGGGACTATGTTAGTAAAAGACGGACAACAAGTCCCTTTTACCCACAATATTAAAGGCCGCCACCCTCGCAGTGCAATCGGTACCGATGCTGCCGGCAAAACCCTCTATTTGGTTACTGTGGACGGACGTCAGCTCACCAGTAAAGGGATGACCCAGGAAGAGATGGCAGCACTGTTGATAGAACTGGGCATACACAATGCCATTAACCTCGACGGCGGCGGCTCTACAACTTTGGTTTCCAAGACCCTGGGAGATGATCGGCTTCAGGTGGTAAACAGTGCATCGGACGGTTGGCTGAGGAAGGTTACCAATGCCGTAGGCATTAAAACTTCGGCACCTAAAGCTCCTATTGCCGGTCTTGTTATTGAAAGCATCAGTGAAAATGTCTTTGTGAATACTTCCAGGGCTTTTACCGTCAAAGCCTATGATCAAAACTATAATCCGGTGCCGGTAGATATGAATCGGATAAAATGGCAATGCAGTGATATCGAAGGAACATTTGCCGGCAATACCTTTTATCCCACCACTGTAGGACATGGTGTGATTAAAGCTACCTATCAGAACGCTTCGGGCACTTATGCCATTGATGTACTCAGTTCCCCGTCTTCAATCGATATTCAACCTAAACGTATCGATATGCAGACCGGGGATAAAGTGAAGCTAACCGTTTTCGGCAAGAATCGCTTGGGATATTCCGCTCCGATCAGCTTATCCGATATCAGCTGGGATATGCCTAACGGGATTGCTGCCATTGAAGACAACAGCATTAAAGCTTTAAAAGGCGGGGTAGACATTTTAACGGCTACCGTGGACCAAGTTAATACCCATGCTTCCGTTGCTGTCGACTTCGGAACCGCAGTGGATGATTTTGAAAAAATAAACGGCTCTTTTCTTCCCTATCCTTCTTATGTAGAAGGGGATTATACACTATCCTCGGAAGTAAAAAGAAACGGTGAGTATGCCGGAAAGCTTACGTTTGATTTTACGAGCGACCATGAAGAGTCCAGAGCAGCCTATTTTCAGTATGCCGGTGACGGACTCGTCATTAGTCCCGACACCACTAAAATCGGCCTATGGGTCTATGGAAGCCAATATATGCAGCACTGGCTCAGAGGGGGAATACGGGATAAAAACGATAAGTTCCACCGCCTTACCTTTGCCAGGAAAATTGATTGGGACGGATGGAAGTATATTGAAGCTGCCCTACCGGAGGATGTGGAGGGCCCTGTACGTTTCACCAGGCTATATGTGGTACAGGTTGATCCGGAAGTTAAAAATAAAGGGGCTATTTACTTTGATGATTTAACGTTTATCAATCCGGAAAACAAAGTGGAAAACATTGTGCTTCCCGAAGACATACGACTGCCCGATGAGTTAAACAAGGCCTCTGCGCCGGATTCGGGGGGCCAAAGCCTGCAATTTTCGGTTTTCGGAAATACGATTGACAGCAGCACACTGCTGGAAAACATTGTAATGCGCAAAGCCATTAATACCTTTAACAAATCCGGCAGCTTGGCCGCTTTTGTAGGAAATATCGATCCCAAAACGCTGGAAGGACTGAATACAAAGTATCTCCATACATCGGGACATCATATGCTTGAGCATGAAGGAAGTACCTTCCTGTACATGGATAATCATAATGACGGCTTCAGAAAAACCAATGCCGACCAATGGGTATGGTTTAAAAATGCCATCGAAGAAATCAACAATAAAAATGTGTTTATCTTCCTGCCGAAACCTTTAACCGGCGAAGACGGCTTTACGGATGTCCGGGAAGCACAGCTTTTTAAAGATATGCTGACAGAACGCCTTGCCAAAAAAGGCAAAAATGTGTTTGTTTTCTATCATCACAACAAAACGGAGCACAATATCGACAGAGGTGTACGCTATATCAGCATCCCCGGCATCATGTCAGTAAATGCGGATAATATTGAAGCGCTTGTTGAAGGATACAAGTACATCCTTGTAACGGTAAACGGCGATGAAATGAGTTATGAAATCAAAAACTTGTTTGAGTAAAGATAACCAACTTTAAAATCAAAGAAGAACCGCCTCTCTACAGGCGGTCCTTCTTTTTATCTTATGATCTATTCTTTATTTTAAAATAATATATAAATCCCCCAAAATCTAATTCTTCATTCTTAATTCTTAATTCTTCTGACATCTACTACCCTTGTCTCAAGCATGATCATTTGGGTTTTAAATTTAAGGTCCGACCCTCTCTTGATTTCTATGTTGCCATTGGCAAAAAAACCATGGTCATTCTCCACCCCTGTCACTTCAACCGTTATAATCACATCAAATTTATCCGGCATCCGGGCTTCTGCATAGGTCCCGTCTGTCTTCTTTATGAAGCTCTTCGCAGGGGATATATCCTTTTGAATCACTTTACCTATATACCCGCCGGTCTCACCGTCAAAAACCTCCGCACCTTCTTTAACCGCATCTACCGAAGGTTGACGTACACCGCTCACTGTTATCACCTGATATTGGAGGGTATCGAATTGCGCAGCCGCACCCCCTCTTTCCGCTATAAAGAATTTATAATACGCGCCGGCAACGGCTCCAACGATAAACAATACCACAAGGATATCCACTACACTCACCTTGCCAAAAAGCCTGCCTTTTTCGTCAATTAACATCCCTATCGCTCCTCCCGTCATCTATAAATCATTCCATCAACTCTCAACCTTCAACCCTCAGCGCTTCTCAACTATCCTACTCATATCTCAGCCCCAAAATATAACCGCGGCTGGCATACCCTTTTCCTTTTATATACATTTTCTGACCTACTTTGACTTCTACACCTTCCGCCAAGATACTCCCGGGCGTCACAATCCCATTGGCTTCCAACGTCAGAATCACATCATACCGGTCGGGTACTTCCGCTTTCACATACTCCCCTTTTTCCGCATTTTCATTGATCGTAAAAGCAGGCAATACCTTTTTCTCAATGACCTTCCCCAAGTAGTGGCCCTTTATGCTGTCTCTAATTTCATCGCCTATCTTTATGACGTCCGCATACTCTTTCGTTTTAATCTTCAACTCAACCTCATACTCTATTCTTTTGCCTGCTGCTTCTCCGTTGTCCGCTCCCCTGAAATATTGAACATAAATAAAACCTACGACCAATAAAGCGATCAATATAAAGGATAAATCAATGATATTGATTTTGCCAAATAACCTGCCTTGCTTATCAACAATTGCCATCTATTATACCTCCTTGCGTTTATGCTGGATCTGCGCCCCACTTCCTAGGCCCAGCCATATATTTCACTATATATCTCTTCCAGTTTCTTTGTCATGGCTCGGGACGTAAAATGCTCATCCGTCAACATCCTGCCTTTTTCACCCATCCCCTGTCTTAATGTCTCATCGTTAACCAGGGTCAGCATTGCACCCGCCAATGCGCCCACATCCTTGACAGGTACCAGTATGCCGTTATATCCGTCTCGTACAAGTTCGGAATTCCCGCCCGTATCGGTGGCAATACACGGCTTGCCGAGACTCATCGCTTCTATGATGGAAAGACATAGGGCTTCCGACAGCGACGATATCACATGAATATCCATGATATTCATGATAGGTGCAATATCATTGAGATGTCCGGTAAAAACAATATGTTCGTCAAGTCTCTCCCTGCTTACCTGTTCCTTTAATGCTTGCTCCGCTGAGCCGGTGCCTACGATCAAAAACTTCACCGAATCAACCTGATTGACGACTTGCCGGGCCGCTTGTATAAAATAACCATGTCCTTTAACCGCTTCCAATCTGGCCACGATACCAATGACCACCGCATCCTTTTCGATGCCCCACTCTGCCCGCGTCTTTTCTCGGTCTTGGGAAGAGGTCTCCCGCAGCTTCTCAACACCATTGTGTAAAACGGTAATCCTATGTTCAGGGATGCCCGCCGCCATCAGATTCTCCTTCGCCGCGTCGGCTACAGCCAGCGCCCGATCGCTCAAAAAACTATTTGCCATAGCCCCAAGCTTTTTCTTGATCCCTTTCGGAATATTTTGATCTATACAATGCTTGGTATAAACAATGGGTTTAATCCCTGCCATCTTTGCCGCTATCCTTGCACTCAGACTCGCATGCGTATGCACAATATCCGGCCTCTCACCCTTCAAAAACCCGTATAAAAACCGGATCGCCTTTATATCAAGAGAACGGTCGGCCATGCCCGGCACCTCAACAGCTTGTACGCCAAGCTTTTCTACTTCCCCTTTTAACCGGCTTCCCCGGGGCAGCGCAATTTTTACGGCAAACCTCTCACGATTCACCTCTTTCAAAAAATTGAGCACCCATCGGCCTGCCCCTCCTATATTGGTATCACTCACCACATGAATGACCTTAATCATAGCTACTCCTCCAGCTTCTCTTTATATCATGCCCCGCCTATATCTGCCCTTGCCTTCGTCGTATCTCCTGCATTCGCCAGCCTGACCGCTATCATCCCCAATGCAATCATTGTCCAAAAAAACAAGACCATACGATAATTGTACCATATATTATCAAAAAGTCCGTTCAGCAGATATCCGGCCATGCCCGCACTGAGTGCAACCATAAAGGTAGAAAGAAAATAATCTTTTGTCTTCCAGTAAGAGGCAAGCACATTTTTATAAAATATAAAAATCACCAGCAGAAAGGACAGCAACCCTACAACACCGGTTTCTACAAGAATTTGGAGATAGAAATTATGTGCATGCAGCGCAAAGGCAGCTCCGGCCAAAGCATATCGAGGGTATATCTTGCTAAAGGCCTCAGCGCCCAAGCCGATGCCCGACGGCCAATAATCTCCGATAATTTTCAAGGAACCTATCCATATGGAGACACGATAGTTGGTAGAGGTATCTTGAAGATTTCCGATACTTGAAAAACGGTCAATAAAACTTGCCGGCAATACAAAAGGCAGTATCAGTATGCCTATAACCCCCAGTACAACAAGCCGCCGGTCTCTTAACACCGCAAAAATACCTAACGCCAATATCAATCCCAGCCACGAACCCCTGCTTAATGTAAAAAGCATACATAAGAGCAGTACGGCCGTGATCCCTCCGTAAATCAAACGGTAGATCCATTTTTTTGCAGTCCAAAACAAGGCCAGTGCAATGGGAATAAGGATGACAAGATATTCTCCCAGCACGTTCGGATTTTCCCAAGTTGCATATACCCGCACTTTTAAATCTTCAAACATTTCCTCATCTATCCAGGACTGGGTTGTAGGTACGCCGAAATAATACTGATAGATCCCGTACAGCCCGACCAAAAGGGCCGAAAGCACCAGTAATACCACCAACCCATACAGCTGCCGTTTTGTTTTGATTGTGTTGACCAATAGGATATAGAATAAAATAAAGGCAACATAGACCAGCGCAATCTTTGTACTATTCTGAAAGGCAAAGGACGTAACGCTGCCGTATATAACCGCCCCTGTAAATAACAGTATAAACGTATCCAAAGGACTATAGGTCAGATTAAATTTGCTGTCGGTCAGCAATCTGATGCCCAGAGATAGAGCACATAGCAGCACAAGCCCCACCAAAGGCATTGTGCCGGGAGAAAACGGCGTGAATGCCACCACTAAAAATACGCCGATCTCTACTTTCCACAGTATTGCTATGGCAACTCCTACAGCTCCCACTACCTTGACAAAAGAAGAAAAAGGCAGTACAAAGCCCAAGATGCCCAGCAATACACCTATCACAACAGCCGTTATTTTTATCTTTTCTCTCACATTCGAGGCTCGCAGTCCCGGACTCTCCGCCCTCTTTGCTTCATCCTCCACACCCGGAATACCGGACTCCGAAGGCGTAAAAAACCCTGCCGCAAACTGCATCATTTTGCTGCCCCGATAGAATGCTGCAACGGACCGATTGAGCCATATCAGCCCAAAGGATAGGCCAAGGAGTACGGCTCTCAGGGCAATGCCCTTTAGATTATTGGCCCGCAATAGCATCCACAAAATTCCTTCTGTCAGCGTAAACGCCAGCAGCATCAAACCGAAAACCCTCACGCTCACCGTCAATAAATTGTTGAAAAGACCGCTTAAACTCCGCCATAGAATGCTTCCCTTCATACTGCGTTCCATAGGTGGTCTCAGCTTATCGCACATCCCTTTCACGCTTTTTACCGGCCAGGTAATCAACTTATGTATAAAGCTGTTTCTCCATGCGGTTTCTTCTTTCCAATCCTTCAAAAAAAACTGAACCAATACACTGCTTTCTATCATTTTTAAGAAAAATTGTGCGATACGGTTTAACACATCACAGGTCATACTGTTTTCATAATACCTACGCAGCTTTATAAAAACACTTGTTAAAAAACTTATGATTAAACTTCCCTGCACGCTCCTCACACCCTCTTCCATTGATCTTTTATCATATGCCATCCAACCTTTGCCTCTTTTACCCCCAGCATAAACGTAACGATCCCGTAGGTCAACACGCCGGCTATTACGGGAATACCCAAACGCAATACCCTGTCCGTCAATGTGCTCCCCAGTCTTATATCCAAAATCTGCCCTATCCCCATTACAACAATACCCATCACCATTACGGCAAACACCACTTTTAAAAAGTGTACCAGCACTTGCATGTTAAAAATCCCCTGGATTTTTTTATGCATTACAACAACCAATGTAACAGCAATGACTGTAGAGGCAACGGAGGCTGCCAGAGCCAATCCTCCGACCCCCAGCTCCAGATATCGAAAAAAAACAAAACTCAATATAATATTCAAGGTGATGCCGCCTACGGCCACCTTCATAGGGGTAGACGCCTCATGCAGCGCATAAAACCCCTTGCTCATGGTTTCCTGAACGGCAAATCCCAACATACCCATCGCATAAAACAATAATGCCACGGCAGTCATCTTTGTGGAAGCAGCATCAAAAGCTCCTCTTTCGTAAATCAATCGGACTAAAGGCACCCTCAACGTTATAAACCCGACCATCAAAGGTATTATAAAATAGATCACCGTTCGCAATGCGGTGGTCATCAATTTTGCAAACTGTTCTCGGTTTTCTCCCGCACTCATCCTTGATAGGGACGGAAAAATAAGGTTGGTAAGGGCATAGGTAAAGATACCGCCGATGTTAATAAAGAGCCTGTACGCATATTCTAAAGCCGCTATCCCTCCCTGGATATTGGTAGCCAGCCGCAAATTAACCATCCCATTGATAGGCTGTACCCATGTACTAATTAAAATGGGCAAAGTCAGTAGGGCTACTTTCCGGATCCCTTCACTCTTAAAGTCAAGTACCGGCCGATAGGCATATCCCTTTTTCTTTAAAGAAGGGATTTGCACGATGACCTGTGCGGCCCACCCTACCAGCATGGCCACCGCGAGACCAAAAATCCCCAGCGAGCGATTGAAAAAAATAAAATAGATAATCACAATGGCGTTGGATACCAAGCTAATGGCCGCCGGAATATTAAATTCATTAAGGGATTGTAAAATACCTACATATGAATAGGCCAAACCCGTAAAAACAATCATCGGAAACAATATATGCATCAATCGTATTGTCAGTAAAATCGTCTGCTCGTCCAATCCCGGTGCAATAAAGTCCGCCAATTGCCTTGCAAACAAAATCCCCAAAAAGGTGATCAACGCCGTGATCAACAAAACAATATTCACAAAATTATTGGAAAATCGAATGGCCTTTTCTTTGTCCTCATTTTGCAAATACGTATTAAAAACCGGAATAAAGGTAGAGGATATTGCGGCCCCCAACCCAATATCAAAAAACATAATAGGTATGCGAATGGCGGTTAAAAATGCTTCTGCCTCCCAACCTGTCCCGTAATTCACTGCCAGCAGCATATCGCGAAGCATCCCCAGCATCTTTGCCGTCAATGTCGCAATCATCATAAAGCTAACTGTTTTGACTGCACTTTTCGTATTAAACATATCTCTTCTAACCCCTAACCGAGAACTCACTATTCCGAACTCCTCACTATTATATTATTCCTTCCCGCAGATGTAAAGCAGAACACTCATCGTCCGAATACATATCTCCCCTTGTTGTCCAATAGGGCTTTGCCAAAATGTTCCCCTGTTGTTTCCGATAATAAGACTTCTCCGTCCGTCTTTTGCTTAACCGACAGGGGTACCACCGATAAGTCCTCTTCTATGCCAAGGATAATCGCCGTGTCCCAGGCCTGGGGGTCCATTTTAATACCGCTTCCGGGATAACACTGCATAATAAGCGTTTTGATGCGGACATTTTGAGCAACTGCCCGCAGACCTCCTGTCAATGCCCAGTCACTGGAGGTGATATTATGTATATGATCGTTATGATAACTGTTTTGTTCCATATAGGCCGATTGGGCATTTAAGACGATCACCTCACGCTGTCCTTCGAAAAACGCAGGATCGTCGACGGCCTCCAGGATATTCGTACATATTTCCCGGTCTATTTCACTCGCCCTTTTATAGTCGGTGATTTCCGAAACATTGACGATTAGGAAAACAAAGGTAACCACCAGCACACCCGCGGCTTTCAAATACGTACCGATTTTACCCCTGAAAACAAGCCCCAGCACCCCTTCTACTGCCAATCCCAGCCCGATAAAAGAAGTAAACGCATTGCGATTACAAATCCACACCGTTTCCAATAAAAAGTTAGGGGCAAAAGGAATCCAGAACAGCAAGCCCCCCAGCACAATTTGTACACTGTGCATTTTGACAGGGCTCTTGGGCTCATGCCTGGCCCCCGGTGCCGAAGTCCAAACTTTTTTCAGGCTGAAAACGGCCGCTGCCGCACTTATGCATACGATCAACGCTAAAAATAAATAGGACCGGTTTTCAACCAGCACTTCCAAACCTCTCCTCAAGCCATTGCTGAGTAAAGGTATCTGTACTCTTCCCCATATGTCGGTAACTTTATCATAGACCAGCATAAAATGGGAAATGTAATCGCTTTTAACCATCTGTCCTCTCTGCGCCACATTGCCCATGCTGCCAAAGACCCTGTAATAGAGGACAATAACCCCAAAGTTAAAAAAGGGAATACCCAGCACCCATTTTGACCGAAGCCTCTTCCAATTCCCGAGGAGTAACAGTACGGCACAAGAGCAGCTGAGTACAAGCACCTGTTCATAATATCCCAGTGAAAACAAATGGGTGGCAAAAAAGGCCCACAAGTAGCCCTTTTTCCCGTTGTCAACATACAAACTCAACAGAAATAAAGCCAAAGCCATCCAGAACACACCTACAACAATTCTGGAAGAAGCGGAAATCCAATAGGTTGCCTCACTCCCCAAAGGCAGCAATCCATACACCACTAAAAAGGGCATACCTACGAATAATTTCTGCGCTGCAAGCACTTTATACAAAAAATATCCGCTCGCCGCGTGCAGCAGGGTAATGATCAAAAAAGGAATGCCCATCATACCCCAAAATTGTCCCCAAATATACGGGTCGGAAAGCGAAGCTAACGGCCGGGCAGTGTAGGTCTTCATCTCCAGGATCACATCTTGGAATATATCAGGATAAAAGGGGTATCCCCCATATTGGATCCAGTCATCCAGCACGGGAAAATACTCGAAACCATAATAACCGTATTTTATTAACATCAGTCCGATAAAGGTGAACCAAAAACTTTTGACGTTCACCCATTTATTGAGTTGGTTCATTTTTGATACCTCGTTGGTTTTTAGTTTATCGCTTGAAGGATTTATAAATACCACACACTAGAACTAGAAATATAATTATATGGAGGCAACCTTATGTACCTGAGGTCGGAGGTCACAGGGCGGAAGTCGGAATAGCCAAACAGGAACACAAAGTAATCAGCACAAAATGTCGTGTGTGGTAAGGTATTCTCAGCCCTCAACTACTTTTTAGTCTTGGAATGCCCGTTGCCGGAGTACTATTATATTTCTAAATTTTATGGTACGTTGTCTATGTATCCAAAGGCAGTACTGCAGATCACGAAAAAGAATCTACAGTAAACCTGGCTTATATACGGTAAGCTACCCTTTAGGCATTGAACGCCAAATCTTTGACGTAATGCAGAAGTACAGTCCCAAAGGCAGCAAGGCCATATATTGAATCAAATGGAGCAAGATGGCAGATACCGCTGCCTGTATGCCCGATATACCGAATAAGCCAAGGGAATAGATGCATGCATATTCAAAAACACCGATGCCGCCCGGTACGGCCGGAAGCAGTACGGCCAAATTCGTCATGATCAAAACGGTAAGCGCAATAGGCAAAACTTTTGCAGAGGCAACGCCTACGCTCAGCAACCCTATCACAATACATATATAGACACACAACCACGCTGTCAACAAATAGCCTATCACACTCACAATCACCCCGGGTGAATTCACAAGCGCCATTTCTTCGGCAACGCTAAATACTTTTTCAACCCATTTAAACCGCAGCTTATGATTTAGCCAAAGATGACGGAAAATGCCGAATGCCAATATACCGGCCGGAATACCCGCTAAAATCAAGTTCCTCAGCCAATAAATCTTTCTCGTAACCTCCGCTTCAAAATCTACAAAAAACACCATAGCCGCTGCCAAAAATACAAAAATAGTGCCATCTACAAGCCTTTCCGCTACACTATTTGTGCCGGCTTTATAGTAAAGTGCCTTATCCTTTTCTTGGTCTATATCTTTGTACGCCTGTCCCAGTGCTGCCACTCGCACGGCTTCGCCCATGCGAAAGGGCATTACCATATTCGTTGCGGTACCCATGCATACCGCTCTAAATACCCCTGCGGTCCTTAATCGCTTGTTCAGTCCTCTGCTCCATGCAAGGCTCCTAAACCAATGAGCAAGTACAAAAAAGAGTGCCGATAAGGGGATCAGCAGATAGTTCAACGGGTATGTAAATACTTTTCTAAAATCCAGTTCTCCTACGCTCTTATAGGACAGAAAAAGGAATACTGCCGTAAATGCGATGCCTATTACCAATTTAATATACTTCTTCATAGCACCGTCTCCCTCCTATCCCTCCCTGCTTTCTGCCGCTCCGTGGCTCATCTCATACAAGCCTTTCCGATCGTTGATCTTTACCTTCAACGTGTCCAATACCATTTTCAAGGAATCGGCAATAATATTAATCTTTGAATCTTCCGTGTAGCGCATGTTCACAGGGATACTGCGTATGCCCATCTTATATTTCCGGGCGACATACAACAATTCTACATCAAAGCTGAATCCCCGGACGGACAGCACGGGAAAAATACTTTTGGCCGCATCATAGGTGAACGCTTTAAATCCACACTGGGTATCGGAAATACCCAAGTCCAAAACCGTATTGATATATGCGGAAAAAATTTTGGACATTATTTTTCTATGCAGGGGATAAGGGGCATCGGGCTTGTCCTTGAATAAGTCTCTGGAACCTATCACCAATTGTACATCGGTCTCTTTAAATAGATCCATCGCATGACGTATACTCTCCAACCGGTAGGGCAGATCCGCATCGGTAAAAAAGCAATACCGTCCCGTTGTTGCAGCCATTCCGGTTTTAATCGCCTGTCCCTTCCCCTGGTTTTGCCCCAGGCACAGGATCTCCAAGTGTTTATCGTCACATTGCCTTAATCGTTCTACGGTCCCGTCCGTGCTCCCATCATCCACAACGATCACTTCATAGGTTTCAAAATGTTCTTCTAAAAAATCCAATATGCTGCGGACCGTATCCGTAATTCTATTCTCTTCATTATATGCGGGGATAACAAGTGAAATTTCCATCTCCATTTCCTTTCCGTCTATTTCGTAATCCGCATCTTATACGGAGTATATTTCAATCTAAGAGACACGAAAAACGCAAGTCCTGTCTTCATTGCTCCTTGGCGTTCAAAATAAACGCTTGAACCATTCTATTATATCCGTTAATATCTTCCTTTTCAATCATTTGACCATCATTTGTAAAAAACATGTTATATTTAGTATTTGACAAAATAATATATTTTGATTCACTAAAGATCATCAACCGCAGCCTAAAAATACATTTAAATGACGAAAGCATATCTTTGGCAATATCGGCGGCAAAATCCGCGTAAAAAGTTTTCTACAAAATATATAGACTGTAATGACGGGGCATTGGTTCCTCTTAAAAACAAGGACAGACCTCACGAATACACTTCCTGCGGAAGTATAATCGTAAAATCTGTCCTTGCGGAGGCCGGAAATCAGAAAGCGGAAGTCGGAAAAGGCCGCATTTGATTGCGTTAACGCGTTTTGCTATATCACACGATAAACAAATGACATGCCCATTCGGGAAAGTGACATGGGGACAGACCCCCAGACACACTAAAACCGTATGTGTCAGATGGTTCAGTCCCCATGTCACATAGAAAAATTAGCACCTGTCAACGCAGCATCCTCAAGCCTCAGCCCTCAACCCAACTAAGGGCTGTCCGACCTCCGCTCGCCGGCCTTGGTGCAGCTTGTTCATAAGGCATTGACAGGGATAATACTATTTATATAAACCAAAGTCGAACACTACTCATTGTACAGATGACAAGCCGTAAAGTGTCGTTCTTTTACTTCTTTCCACATAGGCGTCTCTGCCGCACAGATATCCATCGCCTTGGCACAGCGGGTACGGAAGGCACACCCTGAGGGCGGATCAATCGGACTGGGGACCTCGCCTTCCAGTACAATCCTTTGCCGCTCGTTCTGCGTTTTCGGATCGGGAATGGGAATGGCCGAAAGCAATGCCTGTGTATAGGGGTGCAGAGGATTGCCATACAACTCGTCGCTTTGCGCCGTCTCAACCAGTGACCCTAAATACATCACCGCAACCCGATCGGAAATATACCTTACCATCGACAAATCATGGGCTATGAATAAATAGGTCAAACCGTATTGTTTCTGTAAATCCTGCAGCAAGTTCACCACTTGGGCCTGTACCGATACGTCAAGGGCGGAAATCGGTTCGTCACAGACAATAAACTTGGGGTTCACCGCGAGGGCCCTCGCAATCCCTATACGCTGCCGCTGTCCGCCGCTGAATTCGTGGGGAAACCTATTGGCATGTTCCTTATTTAAGCCCACAAGACTTAATAATTCATAAATCCTCTCTTCCCGCTCACTTCCGGACAATAATCCATGAATATCGATCCCCTCTGCAATAATGTTGGAAACCAGCATCCTCGGATTTAGACTCGCATACGGATCTTGAAAAATCATTTGTACATGCCTGAAAAAGTCTTTCTTCTGCCTTTTGCCCATCCTGCCGACGTCTTTGCCTTCAAACTCTACAGTTCCGTCCGTAGGCTGATAAATACCCATAATCGTACGTCCGCAAGTGGACTTGCCGCATCCGGACTCACCGACCAGACCTAGGGTCTCGCCTTTATATATTTCAAAACTCACACCGTCTACCGCTTTCAATAATCGATTGTTCTTCACGGTAAAATGTTTTTTGAGATGATTCACTTTGACTAATGCTTCACGATTGTCTTCTTTGCTCATGCCCTGCTCCCCCCTCTATCTCCGCAGCCGTGCAGCGTATACAATTCTTCGGGGGCGGGTATGTCCGGTGCGCTTTCATGGTTGATCCAGCATGCGGCATGGTGCTCCGAAGCTATTTCAAAATAGGGCGGCATTTCCTGCCGGCAGATCTTCATTGCATAATCACATCGGTCGGCAAAGGGACATCCCTGCGGAGGTGCCAGTAAATCCGGAGGCATGCCGTCTATAGAGGCCAAGCGCCCTTCTTCCTTTTTGATGTCCAAACGCGGTACCGATAGCATCAACCCCCATGTGTAGGGATGCCGGGAGCGGTAGAAAACATCTTCCACGGTTCCCCGTTCTACAATTTTTCCTCCATACATAACAATAATACGATGAGCAATATCCGCTACCACACCAAGGTCATGGGTAATCATAATAATAGACATTTCCAGTGTATCCTGGAGTTCTTTCATTAAATCCAATATTTGTGCTTGTATGGTTACATCCAATGCGGTGGTAGGCTCGTCGGCAATTAATAGTGCCGGATTGCATATAAGTGCCATCGCAATCATAACCCTCTGCCTCATACCGCCGGAAAATTGGTGCGGATACTCATGAAGCCTTTTCTCCGCATTCGCAATATTGACCAGGCGCAGCATGTCAACGGCCTTTTCCTGGGCCTCTTTGCCGGAAAGGCCGTAATGCTTCCTAAGGCCCTCGGTAATTTGCTTGCCAATTGTCATGGTAGGGTTTAAAGATGTCATAGGGTCCTGAAAAATCATACCCATTGTATTTCCCCTGATGCGCTGCATCTCTTTTTCTTTCATCGTAACAATGTCACGTTCTTCAAATAAAATCTGTCCTTTTTTGATACGGGCAGGCGGCTCCGGATTCAACCGCATAATCGACTTGGCCGTAACGGATTTACCGCATCCCGACTCACCCACAATGGCCAGCGTTTCTCCTTTATATAAATCGAAGGTAACCCCTCGAACAGCTTGTACTTCTCCTGCATAAGTATCAAAAGATACTGCCAAATCCTTGACCTGCAAAATCCTTTCCAATGCTATCACCTCCTATTTTCTCAACCTAGGATCCAATGCGTCCCTCAGGCCGTCTCCCAGTATATTGAATGCCAGCATAGTTAAACTTAACGCAAGGGCAGGTATAAATAACTGATGAGGGGACTGGGTAAATATTTTTGCACCCTCATTCACCAGACTGCCCCAAGATGCAAAGGGGGCCGGCACACCCAAACCGATAAAGCTTAAAAATGCCTCCGCAAATATCATTCTGGGAATCATCATGGTCATATTTACAATGATAGGTCCCATAATATTGGGAATCAGATGCAGGAAAATAATTCGGCTTGTTCCCGCCCCCAGCGTTTCCGCTGCTATCACATATTCCGAATGCTTCAAACGCAGCACTTCGCCTCTCACGATACGGGCCGTCCCCATCCAGCTGGTTATGGCCAGCACAATCGTAATCGGCTTCATCCCCGGTTCCATAACCGTTAGTAATAAAATAATATATAATAACGATGGAATTACCATAAGGATCTCTATAATACGCATCATTACAATGTCCAGCTTCCCTCCGATATATCCGGATATTCCGCCGTAGATAATTCCAAACAAAATTGTCATCATTACAGAAAGAAATGCAATTAAGAAAGATACCCGTCCGCCTTCCCAAAGTCTTGTGAAAATGTCTCTGCCGAATTCGTCGGTACCTAACCAATATCGCGTGTTAAACCAGCTGTCGCCTTGTGATGCCACAACAAGCTTATTGCCCTGTTTTTTAAAGGTCACCCCCCTAAAATCCGGGTCTTCTTCTAAAAGCTTCCGGCTCGCCTCGTTCAATTTGCTGACGATTGAGGCAATATTATCACCGGACTGTGTCTCAATTTCCAGCATATATTCCTTTTTATCGCCTTGAAAAGCATATTCCGACTCCTTGCCCACTTGAAATGCTATTTTGCCCGTACCCTTTAGACTGATACGGCTAAAGGTTAATTTCGTTTTTCTAGGAGTATAGGTATATTTTTTGTATTTCAGCACCTGATTCTTCCTCAATTTCAGGCTTCTCTTGTTGTTCATAAACATCGTCTGATTCTGTTGGCTGAGATCTTGCCTGCGATACGTATGTCCGCTGACCGCCTTTGAAACCCACGGGCCTGCGACAGACATGAAAATCAAGATGCCAAGTATCCATAACGACGCCATAGCCATTTTATTCTTTTTTAATCTGCGCACCGCATCTTTTCCAAAAGATAAACTAGGTCTTTTAAGTTCCTGTGCGGCTTCCAAATTCTTGCCCTCAACTTCGAACATTTCTGAACCTATTTTTGCCATACTTGTTTTTTCCATTTTTCATCACCTCCCTTTTGCCGCCGTTGCTCTCATTTTAGGATCAATGATGCCGTACGCAATATCCACGACAAGCATTGAAAGGATAATCAAAACCGCATAAAAAATCGTAATCCCCATAATCATCGGATAATCCGCTTCTAAAATCGTGGTGGTAAAATATTCTCCCAGTCCGGCCACCGCAAAAACCTTTTCAACAACAATCGAACCAGTAATAATCGAAGCGCACAATGGTCCTAGAATTGTGACAACCGGCATGATCGCATTCCTAATGATGTGCCGCCGTACGATCTGCGACCGGGATAAGCCTTTCGCTTTTGCCGTTTGAATATAATCCTGCCGCAGTACTTCCAGCGTCGTCGTGCGCATCATCCGCGAGACGAATGCCAGGGTACCCAAGCCTAAAGCCAGGGACGGCAGTATCATCGAAATCTGTGTTTCATCCACGGTAACGGGAAGCCATCCCAAATTCACCCCGAACACATAGGCCAGAAGCGGTCCCATGACGATGGAAGGAACGGATACGCCCACAATGGCAATGAATATCACTGCGTAATCCCACACCTTTTCATGGTTCAGGGCAGCGATGATGCCGAAAACAAGTCCGAAAGACACGGCAAACACCAGCGCACGCCAGCCGATACTAAAGGACTTAGGAAAGCTTGCCTTGATAATATTTTGTACTTTACGTCCCTGATACTTAATTGAGGTGCCCAGATCCCCTTGCAATAGATTTGTCATATAGATCCCGTATTGTTCAATAACAGGCTTATCAAATCCGTAAGCTTTATATAATTGTCTTCTGATTTCCGGTGACATCTTTTCATCTCTAAATGGGTCTCCCGGCATAACCTGCATCAGTACAAACGTCAATGTCGCAATCACCCACAATGTAACAAGCGCATAAGAAACCCTCTGTAAAATATACTTTAACACATGTTTGCCCCCTTATTTCCACATATCTACATCTCACATATTATACAAACAGAAGGTATATGTATATACATATACCTTCTGCGAAGTATCGGTATACCGAAGCGGACTATTGCTTGTCTTGCATCTTTGCCGCCATATCAATATCTGCCCAATAGAAATCTAAAGATCCACCAATACCTCTGTTCACAACACCGGTTAAGTATTGTTTAGTTGTATTATGCCTCATACGAAAATACATTGGAGCCATTGCCATGTCATCTTGTATCAATACCCTCTCCGCCTCATACAGGTATTCCATACGCTTCTTGGCATCTTCTTCCACTTTGGCTTTGTCCATTAATTCTTCAAATACGGGACTATAGTATTTGCCATGGTTTGAACCGTTATCACGCATAAAACACTTGAGATAGGTGGTTGGATCGGCAAAGTCAGGACCCCATCCGGCCATAGCCATTGCAAAATCTCCTTTTTCAAGTCTTGTCAGCTGTTCCCCCCACGGTACCGGATTAAGATTAACCGTAATGCCGACCTCCGACCAGTCCGCCTGGAACTTCACCGCAATTTTCTTTGCGATATCGCTTTCTCCGATCATCATATCCAACGGAGGAAGTTCTTGCAGACCAAGCTCTTGCAAAGCTGTTGCGAGATGCTCTTTTGCTTTTTCCTTCTGGTTGTCTTCAAAAAGTTCCTTCTGGGTCTCTTCCCGGAAGGTTTTCTCCAGCCCCGGGAAGTACAACGGAATAAATCCCAATGCCGGATTATCCCCGTAATTGATCTTTTCGACAAAACTCTGTCTGTCCATTGCGCAGGCTAATGCCTTACGGATATTTACATTTTGAGTGTATGGGTTGTTAAAATGATTGAACTTGATATAGAACACGGCAAAATCTGAATTGCTCTCCAGTTCTGTCAAACCATACTGCTCAATGGTTGCAACATCTTGGAAATCCGGAAGATCTTTTGCCTGTATCGCCGACCCGTCCAATTCTCCGGTTCTCAATAAATTGGTTCTGGTTTCAACATCTGTAAGAATTTTCATATGGATTTCATCCAGATGAATGTTATCGTTATTCCAATAGTTTTCGTTTCTGGAAAGCTTGAAATAATCTCTGTGCTTCCATTCATCCACTTTCCACGGACCGTT